>JBOGGP010000019.1:0-18411 GCA_050744105.1 Acidimicrobiales bacterium | reverse complement strand
TTCGCCAGGACGGCCACCAACGGATGGGGGAGCGCGGACGTGGGGGGCAGCTGGAGCGGCACGGGCCCCGCCTTCGCGGTGACCCCGGGCGCGGCCACCGTGGCCGCCGACGCCAGCGCGCCGTCCACGTTCCTGACGTCGGTGTCGGCCCAGGACGTCGACGCCGAGGTCAAGATCTCCCCGCCCCCCATCTCCAACGGCTACGTGGACGTGGGCATGGGCGTCCGCTACGGGCAGGCGGGGGGCACCTTCTACCAGGTGAGCGCCTTCTACGCCAGCGGCAGCAACGCCGGCAACTACACCGCCGAGCTCAAGGCGGAGCCCGCGGACACGGCGATCAGCCCCGACGTCAGCACCACCATCGCCGGCGGCACCGCCATCTGGTTCCGCCTCCAGGCCCAGGGCGTCAACCCGACGGTGCTGCGCTGGAAGATCTGGCAGGACGGCTCCCCGGAGCCAGCCGGCTGGACCTCCACGGCCACCGACTCGACGCCGGCCATGCAGGTGGCCGGGGGGGTGGGCCTGAAGGCCTACTCGGGCTCGCTCACCCAGCCCGTCGCCTTCAACGGCGTGGTGGTCAACCCCGTGGCCGTGCCACCTCCCACCATCGAGTCCTGCCCCTCGGGCGTGGTGATCTGCGACACCTTCAACCGCAGCGTCGCCGGCGGCTGGGGCAGCGCCGACAGCGGGGGGCCGTGGTCCACCTCGGGCAGCATCTGGTCGGTGCAGCCCGGCACCGGCTCGCTCGTGGCCAGCCCGGCGGCCCCCACGAACTTCCTGGCCGGCCCGGTCCAGGACGTCGACGCCGAGGTCAAGATCACCCCGCCGGGGATCAGCGGCTCCTATGTCGACACCGGCCTGGCCGTGCGCTACAACGCCTCCTCGGCCAGCGCCTACCAGCTGAGCGCCTACTACGCCACCGGCAACAACAACGGCGACTACACCGTCGAGCTGAAGACCGAGCCATCCAACACGGCGATCGAGGCGGACGTCAACACCGCGGTGGCAGGGGGGACGCCGTTCTGGCTGCGGCTGCAGGCCACAGGGACCAGCCCCACCACCTTGAGCTGGAAGATATGGGCCGACGGCACCACCGAGCCCACCGCCTGGACGGCAACGGCCACCGACGGCACCCCGGGGCTGCAGGCCGCCGGCGGCGTGGGCGTCAAGGGCTACGTCAACGCCAACACCACCCAGGTCGGCTTCAACGTCCTGTGGGCGGCCGACATCACCCCGGCGGCGACCGTCCTCGCCGGCCAGCCCCAGATCTCGCTCAACCCGCTGGCCCTGAGGGTCCTGAGCGTGGGGGCCACGCTCACCAGCGACGGAGCCCCGGTGCCCGGTGCCGCGGTTGTGTTCAGTGCCGGCCACACCGTACTGTGCAACTCGGTCACCGACCCGAAGGGGGTGGCCACCTGCCTGCTCTCCGTCCCCGACGAGCTCGCCGTGATCCTGAACCTGGGCTACACCCAGTCCTTCGCGGGCAACGCCCAGTACGGCGCATCGTCGTCAAGGACGGCCCTCGGAGGATCGGGGGCCTGGGCTCTGAGGCAGGATTGAAGTGAAGGCCCCCCCGCGCCACAGGACGGACGGCGTGGGCAGGGCGCTGGGCCGGGTCGTGCGGGTGCTGGCAGTGGTGGTGGCCAGCGGCCTGGCCGTGCCGCTGGCCGGCCTGGTCTCGCCGGCATCCGCCTCGGCTGCGGTCGTCTACGCCTCCGACTCGTTCAACCGCACCGTGTCGGGGAGCTGGGGGACAGCCGACACCGGCGGACCCTGGAGCGCCAGCGGTCCGGCCTACGCCGTCTCGCCCGGCAGCGCCACCATCGCCGCCGATCAGAGCGCGCCGTCCAACTTCCTGACATCGGTGTCGGCCCAGGACGTCGACGCCGAGGTCAAGATCTCCCCGCCCCCCATCTCCAACGGCTACGTGGACGTGGGCATGGGCGTCCGCTACGGGCAGGCGGGGGGCACCTTCTACCAGGTGAGCGCCTTCTACGCCAGCGGCAGCAACGCCGGCAACTACACCGCCGAGCTCAAGGCGGAGCCCGCGGACACGGCGATCAGCCCCGACGTCAGCACCACCATCGCCGGCGGCACCGCCATCTGGTTCCGCCTCCAGGCCCAGGGCGTCAACCCGACGGTGCTGCGCTGGAAGATCTGGCAGGACGGCTCCCCGGAGCCAGCCGGCTGGACCTCCACGGCCACCGACTCGACGCCGGCCATGCAGGTGGCCGGGGGGGTGGGCCTGAAGGCCTACTCGGGCTCGCTCACCCAGCCCGTCGCCTTCAACGGCGTGGTGGTCAACCCCGTGGCCGTGCCACCTCCCACCATCGAGTCCTGCCCCTCGGGCGTGGTGATCTGCGACACCTTCAACCGCAGCGTCGCCGGCGGCTGGGGCAGCGCCGACAGCGGGGGGCCGTGGTCCACCTCGGGCAGCATCTGGTCGGTGCAGCCCGGCACCGGCTCGCTCGTGGCCAGCCCGGCGGCCCCCACGAACTTCCTGGCCGGCCCGGTCCAGGACGTCGACGCCGAGGTCAAGATCACCCCGCCGGGGATCAGCGGCTCCTATGTCGACACCGGCCTGGCCGTGCGCTACAACGCCTCCTCGGCCAGCGCCTACCAGCTGAGCGCCTACTACGCCACCGGCAACAACAACGGCGACTACACCGTCGAGCTGAAGACCGAGCCATCCAACACGGCGATCGAGGCGGACGTCAACACCGCGGTGGCAGGGGGGACGCCGTTCTGGCTGCGGCTGCAGGCCACAGGGACCAGCCCCACCACCTTGAGCTGGAAGATATGGGCCGACGGCACCACCGAGCCCACCGCCTGGACGGCAACGGCCACCGACGGCACCCCGGGGCTGCAGGCCGCCGGCGGCGTGGGCGTCAAGGGCTACGCCGGCAACACCACCCCGATCGGCTTCGACGTCCTGTGGGCGACCGACAGCACCCCCCCGCCCCCCCCGCCACCCCCCCCGTCCCAGTTCACCTGCGTCTCGAGCCCGCTGGCCTGCGACACGTTCGCCAGGACGGCCACCAACGGGTGGGGGAGAGCGGACGTGGGGGGCAGCTGGACCATCTCGGGCAATGCGTCCAACTGGAGCGTCACCCCGGGGACAGGCTCGGTCCAGGTGGTACCCGGTGGGGCCGAGATCGGTACCTTGGGCAAAATTTCGATCCCCAACGTCGAGGTGCTCACCGAGCTGACGCTTCCCCTCGTGACCAACGGCTCGTCGGACGCCTACGTGCTCGGTCGCTATGTCGGCGGTTCCGCCCCCACCTACTACCGCGTCGGCGTCGTGCGCAGCCGCTCGCTGGCCTCCCTCGTGATCCGGGCCCAGCGCGGGGACGGCAGCTTCGTCCTGGCCGACGTGAGCACCGCCCTGCCCGAGTCCGAGACCGTCCCGGTGATGCTCCGTGTCCAGTTCCAGGGCACCAACCCGACGGCCCTCCGGGCCCGCGTCTGGGAGCAGGGCAGCCCGGAGCCGTCGACGTGGAACATGGCGACGACGGACTCCACCGCGGCCATGCAGGGCCAGGGAGCCCTGGGCCTGCGGGTTCGTGACGAGGATCCTGCCAACGCCATGGCCTTCCAGTTCGAGGGCCTCCAGGCGGTGGCCCTGGCCGCCGGGCCGGGCGCCGGTACCGGGACCGACGTCGACGCCTTCGGGCGAACGGCGAGCGGGACGTGGGGGACGGCCGACGCCGGCGGCCCGTGGAGCACCGCGGGGGCGGCCTACCAGGTCGTGCCCGGGCGCGCCACCGTCGTGGCCAACTCCTCCACCCCCACCAACTTCCTGGCCACCAGCACTATCCAGGACGTGGACCTGGAGTGCTGGATATCGCCCACGGGTATGACGACCGCCTACTACGACGCCGGCATCGCCGTGCGCTACGGTCCCTCGGGCGGCACCTTCTACCAGCTCAGCGCCTACTACGCCTCCGGCAACAACGGCGGCAACTACACGGTCCAGCTCAAGCGCAAGCCGTCCAACACCCTGATCAACCCCGACTTCCAGACGACGATCCCCGGCGGCACCGGGCTGTGGCTGCGACTGGAGGCCCAGGGGGTGAATCCCACCGTCCTGCGGTGGAAGGCCTGGCAGGACGGCACTGCCGAGCCCACGGCCTGGACAGGCACGGCCACTGACAGCACCGCCGCCATGCAAGGGTCGGGCGGCGTTGGCGTGGAGGCCTACGCCAACAGCGGGACCGCCGTGATGGCATTCAACCGCTTGACAGCAAAGGGTCTGTAGAGCCTCGGCGGGACCCCCCTGGCCACCGCCAGCCCTGACCGGCGGGTGGGGGTGGCGTTGCCACCTCGTATCACAGCGGTGCCCGGGCAACTCAGTTGCAGGTAATGAAGCGCTATCTCGAAATGTTCTTCCGGCACCGCCTGCTGGTCATCCTGCCGCTGCTGGTGGCGGTCACGGGAGCCGTCATGTACGCGTCGTCCCAGCATCGCCAGTACCAGTCGACGGCGTCTCTGTGGGTGGACAGCCCGGTGCCGGGGAACTCGACGATCATCCAGGGTGTCGGTGCCGAGTCGCCGGCCACCTCCCAGATGAACGTCCTCAACGAGCTGCTGCAGACCCACGACTTCCTCCTCAATGTGGCCAAGGCCACACCGCTGGCCCGCTTCGTGGCCACCCATCCACCCGCTGTCGTCAACTCGACCCTGGCCGGGCTGGTCAAGGGCATCACGGTCGGCTCTCCCGGGCCCCAGGTGATCAACGTCACGGTCAAGGCGGCAAGTCCCGGGCTGGCCGTCGCCCTGGACGGAGCCGTGGTCCACCAGTACACCACCCAGGTCTTCGCCGAGCTCCAGAGCCGGGCGTCCACGTCGGTCAGCTACGACGGCCAGCAGGTCAAGGTGGCCCAGGCCGCCCTTGCCCAGGCCATCAGCCAGTTCCAGACCGCGGTCGGCACCCCGCAGGCGCCGGGCGCGCCCACGGCGCTGAGCGACACCACCCTGACCAACGCCGTGCTCAGCGCCCAGGAGCAGCTGAACACCGCACAGCAAAATTACCAGCAGGCCAACATCGTCCTCGGGGACGTGAGCGATCCCAACGTCCTGAGGGTGAGCGACGAGCCGAGCCCGGCGGTCCCTCTGGCCCGCAAGAAGCAGTTGATCTTCACCGGCATCGGAGGCCTGCTGGGCGGGCTGGTGGTCTCCATCGTGGTCCTCATGGTCCTCACTGCCGCGGACACCTCGGCACGCGACGAGGGCGACATCGAGAGGGCGCTCGATCTCCGGGTCGTCGGGAACATCAACGAGGCCCGGCGGCGTCGCTGGGCCAGGAAGCCGGCATGAGGCCCGGCGTGGGCCTGGAGCTGGTCACGGGACCTTCCGAGGATGTCGCCGGAGCAGCCGGTGACCAGCGGGTGCCACCCGGGCGGCCTGCCAGTACGCTGGCACCCATGCCGTCCCCCCGGGAGGCATGGGTCAGGCGCGAGATCGTCGCTGGCTGCGCCACCGCCCTGCACCGCATCGGCGGCCCGACGCTGCCCAGCGTCGGCATCACGAGCTGCCTGCGGGGCGAGGGACGAACGTCGGTGGCCCTCGCCGCCGCTGTCGTCGAGCGCTACGCCTACGGCAGGACCACGATCCTGGTCGAGCTGGACCTGGAGAACGCCTCCCTGGCCGGTACCCTCGGGGTCTCCCCCGGTCCAGGCGTGGTCGAGGTGCTGGGCGGTACCGCCAGCCTGGCCGATGCCCTGCAGTGGCCCGACGAGCGCCTGGGAGTGCTCGTGGCCGGGAAGGTCGACGGGATGCCGTCCAGCCTGCTCTCGCGCCTGGCCGGCGGCGACCTGCTGCGCCAGGTGGGCTCCATGGCCGAGGTGGTGGTCAGTGACCTGCCCGCCCTTCCACCGGCCGGTCTCGGTCTGCACGTGGCCGGGCTGTGCTCGACCGTCCTCCTCGTGGTCCGGGCCGGCGTCACCCCCATCGGCCACATCCAAAAGGCGGTGGTTGCCCTGGAGAAGCCGCCCTGGGTGGTGCTCAACGCCACCGGTACGAAGGTCCCCCGCTGGATGCGCGCGATCCTGGGTCGCTGACCCGTGTCGTGGATAGTCCTGCTCATCGGAGCGTCGCTCCTCCTGGCCATGAGCAACCGTAAGGCCAGCGCCCCCAGGCACGGCCTGACCCTCCTGGTGGTGGCGGTGATCGTAGCCACCGAAGCCCTGTCCCTCCACGCCACCTGATGGCGCGCCTCGCCCCGGCGGACGTCGAGCGCGCCGACCGGGCCGGCGCCCGGCGGGCCCGGGCCCTGCTCCCCGTCGCCGTCGTCCTCGCCCTGGTGGCCGGGCTGGTGGCGGCTGACCTGGCCGGCCAGTCCAATCCGATCGGTGCTCTGCTGCTGCCGCTGGTCCTGGTGCCCGCGGCCCTGTGGAGGTGGCCCCAGGCGGGCGTCTACATCGTCCTCGTCGCCAGCGTGGTCCTCGAGCAGTTCACCTATTCGGTGGGCCCCAAGCCGGGTGTCTTCACCGAGCACATACCCTTGTTCCGGAGCATCGTCAACGGCACCGGCGTGAGCCCGCTCGAGATACTGCTCTTCCTGATTGTGCTCATCTGGCTCATGAAGAGGGCCCTGGAGAAGTCCCCGCCGGTGCCGCGCTCTCCCCTGGCGCCTGCGATGCTGGTATTTCTACTGTTGGTGGTGGTCTTCCTCGGGATCGGCCTGGCTCGCCACGGCCAGGTGAAGATCGCACTCTGGGAGGTCCGGCCCTGGTTTTACATGG
This sequence comes from Acidimicrobiales bacterium, assembly GCA_050744105.1. Taxonomy (GTDB): domain Bacteria; phylum Actinomycetota; class Acidimicrobiia; order Acidimicrobiales; family Palsa-688; genus JBOGGP01. The sequence goes on along the minus strand of JBOGGP010000019.1, from coordinate 11,668 downwards.
GCATCCTGTACCTTCTCGGGTCGTCCCTGCTGGTCAAGGCCAATACATTCCGAGTGATGGCTTGGATCATCGTCCTGGGTGACGGCTTCAAGGCCATCTTCGGGGTGATCGTGTTTTTTCAAGTGCGTCACGTGCAGCCCCGCCCGGAGGCGATCCTGGCCCACGAGGCGTCATTTTTCTTTGGATTGTACATCTTCCTGACGCTCGGCCTGTGGCTCTTTGGGGTCCGGGGCAGGCTGCGCGTGGTGGCAACGCTGCTGTTGCCGGTGGTCGTGCTGGCCGACATGGGAAACTCGAGGAGGGTGGCCTGGGCGATGCTCGGGTTGGGCATTCCGGTGATGCTCATCGTGGCCGGGGCCAGGCTGCCGCGCCGGCGCCGGAAGGCGGCCAGGTGGGCGGGGGTGGCGCTGGTGTTGGGCTCCGCGATCTACATCCCGGCGTTCTGGAACCACGGCGGGACTCTCGGCCAGCCGGCCCGGGCGGTGCACGCGGCGATCCGCCCCAACGCTCGTGATCTCGCCTCCAACCAGTACCGGGTCATCGAGGACGCCAACCTCGTGCTCAACATCCGGGCCCGCAACTCGCTCGGGACGGGTTTCGGCCTGCCCATCGACTACGCGATTCCCATCGTGAATCTCGACAATATCGACAGTGCTATAGCCTACATTCCTCACAACGGCGTCCTGTGGATCTGGATGCGCATGGGGATCCTGGGTGAGATACTGTTCTGGTTCCTGGTCGCCACCGCCGTCAGGCGGTGCTACGATTTGGCCCGCGTCGGTGATCCCGAGTCCTCACTGCTCGGTGCCTTCGCCATCTGCGCCATCGTGGCCTACGTGGTGATGGGCTACTACGACATGGGCTTCTTCTGGTTCCGGATCGCCTGCTGCATGGGCTTCCTGCTCGGTGCCGTCGAGGCCAGGCTGCGATACCTGAGGTTGACCCCGCCGGTGGCCAGCGAGGACGGGGGCAGGCACGAGGAAGGCGACGGCGGCGTCACCGAGGAGGCGATGCTCGTGCTGATGGAGGCATCACTCGAAGCGACGCCCCTCGCCACCTCCCCTCCCGCCCCCGGCTCGGGGCCCAACCCGGTGGCGCCCCCCGGGTCCCGGTCCGAGAGGGGTGACGTCAAGGTGGCGCCGCTCGAGGCTGTCGTGTCCCGGGCGGACCGCCACGAACCTGGTCCCGGGCTGGGGACCTCGGGGTCGCCTGCGGCGGCCGGCGGGGAAGCCGCCCCTTCCAGTTTCGTTACCTGGCCCCGGCCAAGGTCGACCACCCCCGGTCACTACCCCCCCGGCGCCTTCAAGGAGGAACCAGCTCCCCATGAGATCCCTTTGCCGGACCAGCACCCGGGCCGCCATCCAGGAGGGAGCGGGGACTGGCCCACCACTCCAGTGACCGGCCGGCTCCTCGCCATCCGGGTCCTCAACTACCTGACCAACCACGCCGTGAGCCGCGTCCCCAGCTTCGGGCTCCGCCATCTGTGGTACAGGAGGGTGCTCGGAGTCGACCTGGGGCGCGGTGCCAGCATCCAGCTCGGATGCTACGTGTGGTTTTACGGACCGGGCCAGCTGAGGCGGTCGGGCCTGCGAATCGGATCCCACACCCGGATAAACCGCGACTGTTGCCTGGACGCCCGGGGGGCCCTGGTGATCGGCGACAATGTCAGCATCTCGCCCGAGGTGGCGATCCTCACCACCCAGCATGACTACGCCTCTGAGGACTTTGCCCTCGACACGCGGACGGTCACCATCGGCGACCACGTGTGGATAGGGACCCGGGCCGTCGTCCTGCCCGGGGCTCGGATCGGTCGGGGGGCTGTCGTGGCCGCCGGCGCAGTCGTGAGCGGTGAGGTCGAGCCCATGACCGTGGTGGCCGGGGTACCGGCCCGTCCGGTGGCCAAGAGACCCACTGGCGCCGCCAACTACGTGCTCGACGAGCCCTTGCCCTTCCTCGAGTGAGCGCCCAGGCGACCCCCCCTCGGTCCGCCACGCCCGCACCGGCCGGCATGGCGGTGAGACGCCTGGCTGCCGTCGACGGCCTGCGGGCCCTTGCTGCCCTGTGGGTGGTCGCATTCCACATCCGAGCCTTCAGCGGTGGCCGGCTGACCGCCGTCCCCGGCCTCGACCTGATCCTACGCAGCGGCTCTGCCGGTGTCAGCCTCTTCCTGGTCCTGAGCGGCTTCTGCCTGTACGTGCCCTATGCCGGGGGAAGGCTGGACCGGTTCCGTACCGGCTCGTTCCTGACCCGCAGGTGCCGGCGGCTCATGCCCACGTACTACGCGTCGCTGGTCCTGGTCGTGGCCGCCTATGCAATTTTCGGCGGCAGGGCCGGCTTGCCCCGCTCGGGTGCGGGATCCCTGGCCGGCCAGGCGGTGGCCCACGGCCTGCTCGTCCACCAGTTGCTGCCTTCGACCTTCTACGGGTTGAACGGCGCCTACTGGTCACTGGGCCTGGAGTGGGAGCTCTACCTCACCCTGCCCCTGCTCGTCGTCGCCGTCAGGCGAATCGGGCTCTCCCGAACCCTTGCCGCCGTCGTGGGTCTGAACGTGGCCTACCGCTTTCTCCTCGCCGGGGCGATCAGTCACCACCTGGTGGCTGCCCACAGCGTGATGGCGACCGACGTCCTGCCCAACCTCTTCCTGGGCCGCTGGGCCGAGTTCGCGCTCGGCATGGCGGCCGCCGAGCTGTACCGGACAGGGCGCGTCCAGGCGTGGGGCCGCGGCCTGCGCTGGGCGGCGTTACCCCTGGCCGCCGGCGCCCTCCTCACCTACGGCGGCACCCTGAGCCACCTGGTCTTCGGTGCCGTCTTCTTCTGCGTTCTGTGCACGGTGCTGGCCGGGGACAACGCTGTCTCCAAGGCCTTGTCCTGGCGGCCGCTCGCCGGGTTGGGCCTGATGTCCTACAGCCTGTACCTGGTCCACCAGCCGCTGGTACAGGTCTTCGCCGCCCTGCTGGGCGCTGGCCACGGGACGTCGCCGGCCCGGGTGTTCCTCGAGCTGGTGCTGCTGGTGCCGGTCATCGTGCTGGTGGCGTGGGTCCTGTTCATGGTGGTGGAGCGCCGCAGCCTGGCGCCGGCGCCGGCGCCGGCGGCTGGGGGCCACGGCCTCGTCGCCGGCGGCGGCGCCAGGTGACCACGCACGAGGGAGCCCAGGCTGGCGCCGAGCCCGCGGCCCGGATGGGCGCGGCCATCGCCTCGGGTCGGGAGGGCAACGTCCCCGCCGACGCAGTCCTGCTCGCCCAGGAGACCGACCACCGGCTGGGCGCCAACCTGTCGGCTCTGGCCGGCAGCCAGGTCGTTACCTGGATCATGAGCCTGCTGTGGACCGTCGTCGTGCCCCGGGAGGTCGGGCCGGCAGGCATGGGGACGCTGGTGACGGCCTGGTCGGCGACAGGGGTGCTCGGCGTGCTCCTCGGCCTGGGCACCCGGAACTTCCTGGTGAGGGAGATGGTGGCCCGGCCGGCCGCCGCCCCCGCCCTGGTGGGCACCGCCGTCATCCTCCGGTTGTGCCTGGCGCCTCTGTTCGTGGCTGGGACCATCCTGTATGCCACATATGCCCATGTGGGCTCCGAGGAGCGCCTGGTGCTCGGGCTGGCCGCCGGAGCCACCTTCCTGACGCTGCTGGCCGATCCCGTCCAGGCCACCTTCCAAGCGGTCGAGCGGATGCGCTTTCTCGCCTATTCCGACATCATCAGCAAGACCTTGCAGAGCCTGGTGGGTGTGGCGCTGGCCGTCTTGGGATACGGGGCCGTGGGGCTCACCACCTGCTGGCTGGTGGCCGCCGGCATCATCGTGATCCTGAATGCCTGGTGGGTCCGGCCAATGGTTCGAGTCGAATGGCGGACCGATCTCCGGCGGATGAGATCCCTCGTGAGGGCCAGCCTTGCCTACTATGCCTTCGGCTTGTTTTACATGCTCTACCTGTGGATCGACTCGGTGATGCTCGCCCTGATGGCGCCTCCGCGGGTCGTCGGCTGGTATGGCGTGCCCACCAAGCTCTTCGCCACCCTCATGTTCGTGCCGGTGATCATCTCGACGGCGTGGCTGCCCCGCCTGGTCAACGCCTTCGAGCAGGGTGCCGACAGGTTGCGGGCCACGGCGCGAGCACCGATCGAACTGGTCATCGTCCTGGCCCTGCCCATCTGCGTGGCCGCGGCCATGACCGCCGGGCCGGTCATCCACCTGCTGTACGGCAGCAGCTATGGGCCGTCCGTCCCGGTGCTGGTCGTGCTGGTGCTCGCCCTCCCGTTCATGTACCTCAACATCATGCTGAACCAGGTGCTGATCGCCGCCAACCGCCCCATGACCTGGACCTGGGTAATGGCCGGGGCCGCCTTGGTCAACCCGGTGCTCAACTTCGTGCTGATAAGGGTCTGCCAGTCCAGGCTCCACAACGGGGCCATCGGTGCGTCGATCAGCCTGGTGCTGACCGAGGTCCTCGTCGTCGTGGTCGGCACGTTCGTAGTCGGCCGGAGGGTGCTTGGCTCGTTGTCAGTCGGGAGGCTGGGGCGGGCAGGGATGGCTGCCGGCGCCATGTGGGGCGCCATGTTCGTCACCAGGAGGTTCACTGCGGTGGCCGAGCTGGCCGCCGGGGGCGCCGTGTTCGTCGCCCTGGTGGGGATCCTGCGCCTGGCCACCGAGGAGGAGGTCGCGTTGATGCGGGCCGGTGTGACCAGGCTGCGAGGGATGCTGGTCCCGGCCGGCGGGCGTGGCGGCCGGGAATGAAGGAACCGGCCCGAGGGCTGCCCGGTGACGGTCACCGACCCCGGCTGGCCTTCGTCCTGGAGCAGTCCCTCGGTCACGCCGTGCACGGCCTTAGCATCGAGGCCGCCCTGCACGGGCGTGCCGACATCGCCGCCCGGGTCATGCGTGTCGAGGCGCCCCCGGCGGCCCTCTGGCGCCGCCTGCCCCTGGTGGGCAACTGGTCCTTCCAGGCGAGCTGGGCCGCCAGGTCGGCTCTTCGCGGCGCGCTCGCCCCGGTGCCGGTGGACGCGCTCTTCATCCACACCCAGGTGGCTTCGCTGCTGTCTGTGGCCGCCATGCGGAGGGTGCCGACCGTAGTCTCCATGGATGCCACCCCCCGCAACTTCGACACGCTGGGAGCCGGCTACGGGCACCGGCTTCAGGGTCGCGTCGCCGAGCACCTGAAGCGAGAGGTCAACCGGAGGGCACTCGCCGCCGCCCGCGCCATAGTGACGTGGTCGCAGTGGGCGGCCGACTCCGTCGTAGACGACTACCGGATCCCGGGCAGCAGGGTCCATGTCGTGCGGCCGGGCGTGGACTTGCGGCGCTTCCGTCCTGGTCCGGCGGTCGGGCCGGGCGACAGGGTAAGGATCGTCTTCGTGGGCGGGAACTTCGAGCGCAAGGGTGGTCACGATCTGCTCCAGGCGGTCCGGAGGTTCGGCGACTCGGTCGAGCTGGACATCGTGACCCTCAGTAGGCTGCCCTCGCTCCCGTCGACACCTCGCGTCAGGGTCCACCGGGTGGGGCATGGTTCCGACGACCTGTTGGCCTTGTACCGCCAGGCCGACATCTTCGCCCTGCCGTCGCGAGGTGAGTGCTACGGCCTCGTCTTCGCCGAGGCCATGGCGAGCGGCCTGCCCATCGTCGCCTGCGGCGTGGGGGCGGTACCGGAGCTGGTCGTGGACGGTCACAACGGAATCCTGGTCCCACCCGGCGACATCCCCCGGCTGGCCGGCGCGCTGAGCGCCCTGGTGGAGAGCCCCGGGCTGCGAGCCAGCATGGGTCAGCATGGGTTGCTCATGGCGAGACGGGACCACGACGCCGAGCGCAACTGCGGGCGGATCTTCGACCTGATGCTGGACCTGGCCAGCCTGGGCCAGGAGCTGGTGGCGAGGTGATCCGAGGCCAGGTCGTGGCGCCAGCGGTTGGGGACGGCCCGATGCCGGGGGCTGGCGGTCTCCCGGCCGGGCGGCTGACCCTTATGCTGGTGTCGGCCGATGCCGGTCCCGACGTCCGGGCCGCGGTGGCGTCGGGGTCAAGACCGTGCCCCGAGTTCCTCAGGCTGGAGCGCCGGCACGGGGTAACGCTCCTCGACTGGAGCGCCCTGGGCCGCTCCCAAGGTGGTCGCTCGGCTTCCCGGTCGGTGGCTCACGTGGCCAGGGCGTTGCCGCAGATCCGCGGTGTCGACGCCGTCTTCTCCGACGGTGAGCACCTGGGCATACCGCTGGCCGCGGCCATGAGTGCCCGGCGCATCGAGGTGCCCCACCTGTCGATAGGGCACCATCTGGTCACCCCGGCGAAGGCCGCCTCATTTCGCCTGCTCAACGCCCGTCGCCGGACCGACCGCATACTCGTCCACGCCGCCAACCAGGTCGGGCCGGTGACCCGGGCGCTGCGGGTACCGGAGTCGCTGGTGAGGGTGCTGCCCTACGGGATCGACACCGACTTCTGGTCGGCTCCCGCCGGCATGCCCCAGGAGGCCGACGACAGGCGAGGTGACCTCGTCGTCGCCGCCGGCCGGGAGCACCGCGACTACGAGAGCCTGGCACTGGCCTGCGCCGGCCAGCCGGTTCGTGTCGTGGTCTCGGGGGGCAGCGCCCACTCCCCCCGGGCCCGCCGCCTCGAACCGTCACGCTGGCCGGCGAACATCGAGCGTCGGTCGTGCCTGCCCACCGAGCTCCGCGGCCTGTACCGCCAGGCCAGCGTCGTGGTGGTGCCCCTGGTGGCCTGCAACTTTCCCGCCGGGATCACCGTGGTGCTGGAGGCCATGTCCATGGCCAAGGCCGTTGTGGTGTCGGCCACCGAGGGACTCTCCGGGGTGATCGACGACGGCCGCACCGGGGTGGTGGTTCCCCCCGGGGATCCCTCCAGGCTCCGGGCCGCCATCGACGAGCTGATCCACGACCCGCAGCGCCGCCGCCGGATCGGCCTGGCCGCCCGGGCCGCCGCTGTCGAGAGCCACGGGCTCGACGCCTACGTGGACGGCCTGGCCGGCCACCTGGCCGAGCTGGCTGCCCGGCGCCCGGAGCGACGAGCATGATCCGGCGGCGTCTGAGGATCCTGGTCCTCTCACCCGACCTGCCCTACCCGCCGTCGTGGGGGTTCGGCACCCGGGTCTACCAGCTGGTCCGTCACCTGGCGGAGCACCACGACGTCACCCTGCTGTGCTACGCGCGGCCCGACCAGGAGAGCTCGGCAGTAGCGCTGCGAGAGGTGTGCGCCGACGTGAGGATGGTCAGGCGACCGGCGCCCGGCTTGATCGCCCGGCGGTCGGGACAACTCCGATCTCTGCTGTCAACGGCGACGTTCCAGGCCCAGGAGCTGCGCAGCCGGGGGATGCAGGCGGCCCTGGACGAGCTGCTCGGTGGTGCCGGCTTCGACGTCGTCCAGGTCGAGTCGACCTACATGGGAGGCTTCCGTTTCGGCACGGGTGCGGCAGTGGTGCTCGACGAGCACAACATCGAGTACGAGCTGCTCCAGCGGATGAGCGGCAGCGAGCGCTCGGGGCTGCGCCGAGCCTTCAACGGCCTGGAGCACGCAAAGACTCGCCGGGTGGAGCAACGCATGTGGCAGGGCTTGGATGCCTGCCTGCTCACCTCGGCCAGGGAAGAGGCCGTCGTTCGGACCAAGGCGCCGGGCACGGTCACCGCCGTGGTCCCCAACGGCGTCGACCCCGAGTACTTCGCCGAGGGGCAGGCCGAGGCCAAGCCAGACACGGTGGTCTTCACCGGCCTGCTGACGTACCGCCCCAACCTCGACGCCGCACGCTTCCTGGTCGAGGAGGTCCTTCCCCTCGTCCGGGCCGAGCGGCCCGAGACGGTGCTCACCGTGGTGGGCCATGGCCACGAGGCCGACCTGAGACGCCTGAGGCAGGCCGGCGCGGTGGCAACTGGGTGGGTGGACGACGTCCGTCCCTACATGGCGGCCTCGGCGGTGGCCACCGCTCCCCTGCGCATCGGCAGCGGCACACGGCTCAAGGTGGTCGAGGCACTTGCCATGGCCAAGCCGCTGGTGTCCACCCGCCTCGGCTGCGAGGGGCTCGAGCTGGTACCCGGCGAGCACATGCTGGTGGCCGACGACCCCGCCGGCATTGCCCTCGCCATCGGGCGCCTGCTCGCCGATCCCGTCCTGGCCAGACGACTGGGCCGGGCCGGAAGGGCCCGAGCAGTGGAAAGGTACTCATGGGCCACCTCGGCGAGGCGCCTGGACGACCTGTACCAGGAGGTGGCCGGGCGGGGGGCGCGTCGCCCGGACAGCCCGGTGCTGGCCGGGCCCGGGGGGCTACTGTGAGCGCGGAGGGAGACTGGGGCGTGTTGCGCCCGGCCATAGTGGTCTGCACCCGGGATCGCCCGGTCGACCTTCGCCGGTGCCTGGCCAGCGTCGCTGGCGGGCGCCCGGGCGGCTGTGGGCTGATCGTGGTCGACCAGAGCGCCACCGACGCCAGCGCCGACGTGGTGGCGGAGGTCTCGGCTGAGCTTGGTGGCATCGACTACATCCGCAGCGACCGATCTGGGCTCTCCGCGGCCCGGAACCAGGCAGCTGCGGCGGCCGAGGTCGAGCTACTCCTCTTCACCGACGACGACTGCGAGATCGACAGCGAGTCGGTCCGGGAGTGGTGGAGGATCTTTTCCGCCGATCCGTCGCTCGGTATCGGCTTCGGGAGGGTGACGACCCCCCCCTTCGACCCTGCCGGCGTCATACCGAGCTTCGACCCTGGCCCGGGCACCCGGGCCTGGGACCTGCGGCTGTTTGCCCACGGTGCCGAGACCGTCGGCATGGGTGCGAACATGGTGGTCCGACGCCAGGCCTGGGCGGCGGCGGGAGGCTTCGACGAGCTGTTGGGTGCGGGGGCGGCGTTCCCCGCCGCCGAGGAGCTGGACCTGGCGTTCCGGCTGCTCAGACGAGGTTGGCGCCTGGCCCACGCCGGCGGCCCGCTGGTCATGCACCACGGGTACCGGGCGCCCGCGGAGGCGTCAAGCCTGGGCAAGGGATACTCGGCGGCCACGGCGGCCATGTATGCCAAGCACGTGCGCTGCGGCGACGCCCGCGCCCTGCTCCTCATGGCCCGTGAGACCGCCCACCTGGTGGCCAGGGTGATCAGGTGCGTGGTCAGAGGTGCCAGGCCCCTCGGCCTGAACAGTCTCCTGGCCTTCCTGGCCGGGATAGGCCGATCGGCCGCGCACCCGGTCGACCGCCGGCGCCGCCTGTACCGGGCGTCGTCTGTACCGGGCCGCGCTCGGCCGGGCCAACCGGTGACTCACGGGTGGCTCAGCGGCGCCTCCGCTGGGCCAGGAATCCGCGGCTCGACGCTGCCGGTTGGGCGACCAGTCGCTGGTAGAGGCTGACCAGGTCGGCGGCGACCGAGGTCAGCTCGAAGGACCTGGCCCGATCGAGGGCGCCCCTCGCCAGGCGTTCGCTCAGCTCGGTATCGTCGAGCAGGCGCGACAGCGCCGCCCCCAGGGCTTCCACGTCACCGGGGGGAACGAGGACTCCCGAAAGGCCGTCCTCGATCACGTCGCTGAAGCCGCTGCCCGAGGTGGCCACGATGGGCTTGCCCATGTCCAGGGCCTCGAGGGCCACGTTTCCGAGCCCCTCCCACAGGGAGGGCAGGACCACCAATCGGGCGTGGGCCAGCAGGCCGAAGAGATCCCTCTGGGGCTGGCGGGGAAGGAAGTGAAGCCGGTCCAGGTGCATGGGGTTGCAACCCCTGACGTAGTCGTCCATGGGCCGACCCTGGTAGGTGGCGGCATTGCCGGCAAACACGGCATGAAGCTCTGGGTGGTCGTCCATCACACCCGTCAGGGCCCGGGCCAGGACGTGGACTCCCTTGCGCTCCTCCAGACGGCCGAAAAACAGGACGAACCTCTGGCCCTCGAGCTCGGAGGGCAACCCACTGGCCTGGGAGGCGAAGCGCATGTGGAAGTCAACCCCGGTCTTCAAAGCGGTGACCCGGTCGGGGGAGATGTTCCAGCGTTCGCACACGACATCGGCGATCGCCTGGCTTATGGACGTGATGGCGTCGCTGCGCCTGGTCTGGACGCGCTCGAGCACGTCGAGGAGCAGCCGGGGGAGGAGACCACTGTCCACCCCGTGCTGGTTGAGCTCACGTACGGCGAAGGACGGAGTGGCCAGGCGGGTTACCAGCTTTGCCGAGCGCGGCCTTCGCAGCGAGTACAACACGGCCTCGGCACCGAATTCGCAGGCCTGTACCACCTGAGGAGGAGCGGTTAGCCGGCGGATCGCCCTATCCACGGCCCAGGCTCGAGCGAGGGTCCGCAGCCGGGTCGCCGGTGACCTGTCCAGGAAATGGACGGTGACACCGTCGACCACCGACACCGAGGGCTCCGCGGTGGCCTCGGTCAGCACGTCGACGGTGTGGCCGAGAGCAACGAGCGCTCGGGCTGTCTTTTCGGTGTAGGTCCCGATGCCACCCCCGTGGTCGGCGATCGGGTACTCACGTGAAACCAGGCAGATCCGCACTGCTACCCCTCCTAGGATCGTCGCTTAGAGGCTACCCGACCGCGCCGGGTGGCCATCACCTGTGACCAGACCAAAAGTGACGGGCGATCTCCTTTCCGGACGGACCGCCGATTTGAGACCACCGTCTGTGTGGGCTAATCTCCAAGCCCAGCGCCAATCGAGGCTCTCTCGCTTGTTCGGTTGGCCACCGCAGGGCGGCCCGCCGGCAGTGGCGTCGCTACAAGGTGACTCGACCGCCCATAGTGAGAGGCGCGTGAATGGTGGGTGAATGGCTAGCAACAGTGTTCTCCCGAGGGGGGCGTGGGTCGGGCGGCGACAGTAAGATTGCCGAGGTGCCGTCGAGTCCCATACATGCCTCCACCCCGAGGCGCCGGGCCCGGCTCCTTTGGGTGGCCGTAGGGGGCGCCGTCGCGGTCGCCGTGTCCGTGGTCGCCGGCCTGGACCATTCGTCGGCGACGGCCGGTTCGAGCTATGCCTCGGGGCCGACCCCTGCCCAGCTCAACGCCCAGGCCGTCTACTCCGGGACCGGCGGCCAGTCCGCCGGTTTGGCCGTGCACGTATCGGCCAACCACCTGGTGGACCAGTCCGGCCGGCAGGTCGTCCTGCGTGGAGCGGACCTGTCGGGCACCGAATTTGCCTGCATCCAGGGCGGGAGCCCGACCAACCGAGGCTGGAGCATCTACGGCGGCCAACCACTGGACCAGCCCTCCACCTACTCGGCGATGGCGGCTTGGGGCATCGACGTGGTCAGGGTGCCGCTCAACGAGGACTGCTGGCTGGGGATAAACGGGGTGGCGTCGGGCCTGGGCGGCTATGCCTACCAGAAGGCTGTCGAACAGGAGGTCTCGCTCATCGGGAATGCGGGGATGGTGGCGATCCTGGACCTCCACTGGAGCTCACCCGGGCCCTATGCCGCCTACTGGCAGCAGCCCATGGCCGATGCCCAGCACTCGATCCCGTTCTGGCACTCGGTGGCGTCGGCCTTCAAGAGTGATCCAGCCGTGATGTTCGACCTGTACAACGAGCCCTTCTTTTATTACATCTCCGACGGTTCCAACCAGTGGGATTGCTGGCTAAATGGCTGCCAGATGAACCAGTTCATCTCCTACAATCAGGTCGGCCCCGACGGTAAGCACACCGGCTACACGACCAGCTACAGCTGGCGGACTGCCGGAATGCAGCAGATGATCGCCGCGGTGAGAGACGCCGGCGCGACGCAACCATT
>JBOGGP010000018.1:0-18872 GCA_050744105.1 Acidimicrobiales bacterium | reverse complement strand
GAATATCCCCCCGTCGGAGGCCACCAGCCAGTACCCCCCGCCGTCGGGCGTGGCCGCCATCCCCACCACTGGCCTGTTGAGCTTGCCGGCGTTGGCACCCCCGAGGTAGGCGGCGTCGCCGGAGGTGTAGACGGCTCCGTCGGCGGAGGCCATCCAGAAGCCCAGCCCGCCGGCGGTCGGTGTCGCCGCCACCAGCGGGGTGGGAGAGGTCACCGCCGCCGAGGGGGCAGGGGCGGCGCCGAAGGCGTAGGCGGCGCTGGCCTGGGGCCCGGTCACGGGGGGCCCGGCGGGCCCGCCGCATACGGGCACGAGCCTGTAGCCGGCCGCCTCCAGCCCGGTGATGATCTGGGGCAGGGCCGCCACCGTCTGGGACCGGTCCCCCCCGCCGTCGTGGAGGTCCACCACTCCTCCGGGGACGGCCCCCGCCAGTACCCGGCTGACTATGGCGCCCACCCCGGGCCGGGTCCAGTCCCGGGGGTCGACCGAATAGCTCATGGTGGTGTCGCCCCTCGCCGCGATCTGGCCGACGACGCCGGGGTTGAAGGCGTCGTATGGCGGTCGCACGCAGTTGACCGGTCCGCCGGTGATCGATGTTATGAGCCCGGTGGTCTGGTCGATCTGGGCCGGGAACTGCGAGGCGGGCAGCATCGTCAGGTCGGGATGGGTGAGGGTGTGGTTTTGTACGCCGAAGCCGGCGGCGGCCACCAGAGCGGTGACCTGGGGGTAGCTGGCCACGTTGACGCCGATCTCGAAGAAGGTCCCCGGCACGCCGAAGTGCTGGAGCACCGAGACGACCTGAGGTGTCCAGGTCGGGTCGGGTCCGTCGTCGAAGGTCAGGGCGAAGACCCGGCCGGCCGGACCGGTGAGCCCCGACGCCGGCCCCGGCGCCTGGTAGGTGTAAAAGGCCAGCCCCGGTGCGTTCGCCGCCGCGGCCAGCGGTGCCGCCCCGGCGCCGGGGCCGGCGGCAGCGACGCCCGCTCCCCATACCCCCAGTGCCGTGGCCATGACCAGGATCCTCCGGCTGCGTCTCATCTCACGCACTCCACGCCCTCCCCCAGCGGCCGGCTCCCGGCCGGACCGTGACGGTAGCGAAGACGAGCCATACCAGGCAACGTGGATGGCGCGTGCTCGTGCCCGGGCTCGTGCCCGGGCTCGTGCCCGGGCCGGCCGTGCCGTCGGTAGCCTCGGCCCGATGGTGGCCCTGCGTATGAGCGTTCTCGACGAGTCACCCGTGCCGAGCGGCGCCACGGCGGCCGACGCCCTGGGCGACACGGTGTCCCTGGCCCGGGCGGCCGAGGGCCTCGGGTACCACCGCTACTGGCTGGCCGAGCACCACAACACCGCCTCGGTGGCCGGCACCGCCCCCGAGGTGATGGTGGCCCACGTGGCCGCCCACACCTCTTCGATACGGGTGGGGGCCGGAGGGGTCCTGCTGCCCTATTACAGCCCGCTCAAGGTGGCCGAGGTCTTCAGAGTGCTCCACGCCCTGCACCCGGGCCGGATCGACCTGGGACTGGGCCGGGCCGACGGGGCCGATCCGCCGGCCGCCGCCGCCCTGCGCCAGGGCCGGCCCGAGGAGGGGGCGGCCGGGTACCGGCGCAAGGTGGCCGAGCTGGCCGCCTACCTGGCCGGTGCCGGCGCCGGCCCGGACCGAGAGCCCGGCCAGACCGATCCTGACCAAGGGCCCGACCCCGCCGGCGCCGGCGGGGCCGCGGTTCGGGCCATGCCGGGGGGCCCGGGCGCCCCCCAGCTGTGGGTCCTCGGCTCCAGCAGCGAGGGCGCCGCCCTGGCCGGCGAGCTCGGCCTGCCCTTCTCCTTTGCCCATTTCATCTCCCCGGCCTACGGCGTGCAGGTCATGGCCACCTACCGGCGGAGCTTCCGACCGTCCCCGGGCTGCCCCGAGCCGGTGGCGTCCCTGGCTGTGTCGGTGATGTGCGCCGGTACCGGACCGGGCGCCGAGGCGCTGGCCCGCAGCCAGGCCGTCTGGCGGCTCCACGGCGAGGGCCCCGATCGAGCGCCGCTGCTCCCGGTCGAGGAGGCGGCGGCCTGCCCCCTGACCGACCTGCAGGCCGTGCTCCTGGAGCAGAGCCGGGCCAAGTCGGTGGTCGGGACCCCGAGGATCGTGCGATCGGTGCTGGCCGACATGGCTGCCGACTTCGGGGCGGCCGAGATCGTGGTCCGCACCGTCTGCCACGACCCCGACGACCGGCTGCGCTCCTACCAGCTGCTGGCCGAGGCGTTCTCCATCGGAGGCCGCGCCCCCGACTGATCGGCGCCACCCACGGCGGGACCGCCGGCCAGCCGCTCGGCCAGGGTGGCGATGGCGGCCACGCTGGGGGCGCCGGGCTCGGTGTCGAGCAGGCACATACCGGCCTTGTCCGCCCTCCTCACGGCGTCGTCCTCGGGGATCCACGCCACCACCGGGCGCCCTCGCTCGGCGGCGAAGGCCTCGAGCCGGTGGCGGTCGTCGTCGCCGGCCCGGTTGGCCACGAAGGCGATGCGGGGAATCCCGAGGTCGACGGCCAGCCGGTAGGTGCGGGCGGCGGTGAGCAGGACCTTGACCGTGGGCTGGATGACCACCAGGAGCAGGTCCACGTGGCGGAGGGTGCCCCCGGCCCACGACAGGTGCTCGAGGCCGGCCTCCATGTCGGCCACTACGACGGTGCCCGGCCTGTCGTCCTCGATCTGGCCGATGAAGTCACGGACCGTGACATGGGACGAACCGGTTCAGCCGAAGCCGGCCTTCTCCACCTTGGCCGCCAGCATGACCGTCACCCCGTCGGGGCCGGCCCTGCCGTAGCGGGCCAGCAGCTCGGACACAGCGGTGTCGGCAGGCAGCCGGCGGGTCGGGCCGGACTGGTCGAGGAGCGGCCGCAGCTGCGAGGCCCCGTCCTCGCCGATGCCGATGTTGGCTCCCAGGTTGGGGTCGGAGTCGCAGTCGATGGCGACGACGGGGTGGCCGGCGCGAGCCAGGGTGCGGGCCAGCACGGCCGAGATCGTGGTCTTGCCCACCCCGCCCTTGCCCGAGACCCCGACCCGCATGGGCCCCGAGCATAGCCCCCGAGCACAGGCATTTGCCGGGCCGGCGCCGCCGGTGGCGTACCATGAGGCCATGGCGACGGGCGACGGGGAGAGCGGTGGTCGGGCGCTGGGCGACGAGAGGTACCTGCTGGTGTCGACGTTCCGCCGGGACGGCACTGCGGTGGCCACCGCCGTCTGGGCCGTCCCCCTGGGCGACAGGGTGGTCGGCTTCTGGACCAGCTCGGCGTCGGGCAAGGTCAAGCGCCTGGCCCACACCGAGCGGGTGACGGTCCAGCCCTGCGACGCCCGCGGCCGGCCCCGGGCCGGCTCCGAGGCGGTCGAGGCTACCGCCAAGGTCGTCACCGGCCAGGAGTACCTCGAGATCCGGGCCAAGGTGGAGGCCAAGTACGGCCTGATGACCAAGGCGACCAGGCTGGCGGGCACGCTGGGCGCGCTGTGGAAGGGCAAGCGCATGCCCTACGGCGACCGGGGCGTGGTGGTGACCCTGCGAGGTTTGCCGGCCGGCGAGGTGGGGAAGGTTCCTTCCATGCCCAAGGTCAACCCCGAATCCGGCGAGATGATGAGCGATCACCCCGATGTCGACTCCGACAGCGAGCGTGGCGGCAAGCAAGGGTCGTCCCTGCCCAAGGATGCCAACCCGACGGGCTCGGACGCGGTCCTCCAGAGGGGCCGAGTGCCCGACCCCGACCGCGAGCGCAGCGTCGGGGACTGAGCCACGCCGGCCGCGTCCGCTCCCCCTCCGACATTCCTCGGGTTGTTGAGGCGGTCGGTGCCGGCCAGGGAATAACCTTGTCCCAGGCCTCGCTCCAGCGGGGCTGGTGAAAAGGAGGACTTCCCGGTGCCCGGACTACAGGAAACAGCGACCGCCCTGGTGGCGCCCGGCAAGGGCGTCCTCGCCGCCGACGAGAGCATCGGAACGATGTCCAAGCGGCTGGAGGGGGTTGGCGTGCCGGCCAACCCCGACACCCGCCGCGACTACCGGGAGCTGCTGGCCGGCACGCCCGGGTTGTCGGCCTGGGTGTCGGGGATAATCCTCTCCGACGAGACCCTCAGGCAGTCCTTCGCCGACGGGACGGCGTTCCCCGAGGCGGCCAGGAGCAGGGGGGTCCAGCCCGGGATCAAGGTGGACAAGGGGGTCGTCCCCCTGCCCTTCACCGAGAGCTGTGTGGTGACCGAGGGCCTCGACGGGTTACGGGCCCGGATGGAGGAGTACCGCACCCTGGGGGCGACGTTCGCCAAGTGGCGGGCCGTCCTCGCCCCCGTCGGGCTCTGCGACCGCAGCATCCACGCCAACGCCCATGCCCTCGCTCGCTACGCCTCGTACTGCCAGGAGGCCGGGATCGTGCCGATCGTGGAGCCCGAGGTGCTCATGGACGGCGACCACGACATCACCACGTGCCGGTCGGTCACCTCCAGGGTGCTCGGGGCCGTCTTCGAGGAGATCGACGTCATGGGCGTCGACCCGAGCGGGATGGTCCTAAAGCCCAACATGGTCATATCAGGCACGACCAGCGCCGCCCAGTCGAGCCCCGAGGAGGTCGCCGAGGCCACCGTTGCCGTGCTGGCCGCCTGGCTGCCCAAGGCGCTGCCCGGCGTCGCCTTCCTCTCCGGTGGCCAGTCCAACGAGCGGGCGTGCGCCAACCTGGAGGCCGTCAACCGGGCGGCGGAGGGGCGCGACGACGCCCCATGGCGCCTGACCTTCTCCTTCGGTCGGGCGCTGGTAGACGACGCCCTGCGCACCTGGCACGGCGACGGCGCCAACGTCGACGCCGCCCGGGAGGCGCTGGCCGCCAACTGCGGGCGGGCCTCGGCGGCGAGCAGCCCCTCGGGTCGGGGGGCGGAGGAGGCCGTCGGTGTCTGAGCTAGCTCATGACAGCCGGGCCGGCGACGGCACCGACCCCGGCCCGGGTGGCGAGGAGCGGCGAAAGACCCTGACCCGCTACACCATCGAGAAGGAGCACGAAAACCGCCACCTGGGGCCGACGGGCGACTTCTCCGGCCTGCTCAACGCCGTGGCCACCGCCGCCAAGGTCATTGCCAACCAGGTCAACCGGGGCGCCCTGGTCGGCGCCCTGGGCAGCGCCGGCGCCGAGAACGTGCAGGGCGAGGTGCAAAAGCGCCTGGACGTCATCAGCAACGAGGTGATGATCGACCAGACGGAGTGGACCGGGTACCTGGCCGGGATGGCCTCCGAGGAGATGGAGCAGGTCTACGCCATCCCTGCCCGCTACCAGCGGGGCAAGTACCTCCTGGTGTTCGATCCCCTCGACGGCTCGAGCAACATCGACGTCAACATCTCGGTCGGGACCATCTTCTCCATCCTGCGCAGCCCCAACGCGGGCCAGTCGGCGACCGTCGAGGACTTCCTCCAGCCCGGTGTCAAGCAGGTATGCGCCGGATTTGCCCTCTACGGACCGTCGACCATGCTGGTCCTGACCACGGGGAGCGGCGTCGACGGCTTCACCCTGGAGCGCGACATCGGCGCCTTCGTCCTCACCCATCCCCAGATGCGCATTCCCGAGGACACCGCCGAGTTCGCCATCAACTCGTCCAACGAGCGGTTCTGGCACCCGCCGGTGCGCCGCTACGTACAGGAGTGCCTGGCGGGGCGGACCGGGCCCCGGGGCAAGGACTTCAACACCCGCTGGATCGCCTCTCTGGTGGCCGAGGCGTTCCGCATCCTCACCCGGGGAGGCGTCTTCCTCTACCCCGACGACAGCAAGGACCCGGCCAAGCGGGGCCGCCTCCGGCTCATGTACGAGGCCAACCCGATCTCGTTCATCGTCGAGCAGGCCGGGGGCCTGTCCAGCACCGGCCACGCCCGGATCATGAGCCTGGTGCCCGAGAGCCTGCACCAGCGGGTCCCCCTCGTCTTCGGGTCGTGCCGCGAGGTGGAGCGCATCGAGCAGTACCACCGGGAGCAGCTCGACCGGGCTGACATGGACTTCGATGCGTCACTGTTCAACTCCCGCTCCCTGTTCCGGACCTGAAGGGCCCGGTAAGGAGTCATGTCGACCAGGCATCCAGTGGTCGCCATCACCGGCTCGTCCGGTGCCGGCACCTCTTCGGTTACCCGCACCCTCCAGCAGATCTTCCGCCGGGAGCACATCATGCCGGCCCTCGTCGAGGGCGACTCCTTCCACCGCTACGACCGGGAGGAGATGAAGGTGGCCACCGCCGAGGCGGACGAGGTCGGCAACCACCACTTCTGCCACTTCAGCCCGGAGGCCAACCTGCTCCCCGAGCTCGAGACCCTATTCGGGGCTTATGGCGCCAGCGGGACCGGCAAGATCCGCCGCTACCTCCACAACGACGACGAGGCCCGGCACTACGACCAGCCGGCGGGCACCTTCACGCCCTGGGAGGACCTCCCCGAAGGCACCGACATGCTCTTCTACGAGGGCCTCCACGGTGCGGCGGTCACCCCGGAGGTCAACCTGGCCCGCCACGCCGACCTCCTGGTAGGGGTGGTGCCGATCATCAACCTGGAGTGGATCCAAAAGGCTCACCGGGACAGGACCGAGCGGGGTTACTCGACCGAGGCCGTGATGAACACGATCCTGCGGCGGATGCCTGACTACGTCAACTACATCTGCCCGCAGTTCTCCCGGACCCACGTCAATTTCCAGCGGGTGCCCACCGTCGACACGTCCGACCCCTTCATCGCCCGGTTCATCCCCACCGCCGACGAGAGCTTCGTGGTCATCCGGTTTGCCAACCCGCACGGCATCGACTTCCCGTACCTGCTGTCCATGCTGCACGACTCGTTCATGTCCCGGGCCAACATCATCGTGGTCCCGGGCGGAAAGATGGAGCTGGCCATGCAGCTGATCTTCACGCCCCTCGTCCTGCGCCTGATGGAGAAGCGCAAGCGGGCCTGAGCGCCCCAGGAGCCCAACCGATGACGCTGACAACCCGACGCCGGGCCGCCCCCACCCCCGCCTTGCTCTGCGCCGCCGTCACCGTGGCCGTCCTGGCCGGAGCGTGCGGCCCGTCGGGCCCGTCCCCGGCCGCCGGCCGCAGGCCACCAGGCACCGGCACCACCACCACCGTGGCCACGACGACCACCCTGGCCGGCCAGCAACCAGGGGTCCAGACCAGCGGGGTCCGCACCGTCCTCAGCCCCGTCGGGCTCAACGTCCGCGCCGACCCGTCGACGACGGCCGCCGTGGTGGGCACCGCCGCCCAGGGCACGGCGCTGACCGTCCTGGGCAACAACGCCACCGACGGGGGGTGGTTCAAGGTCAAGGGGGCGACCGTGACCGGTTGGATCAGCGCCAGCCCGACCCTGAGCGCCATGGGGGAGTTCGGGGTGTACACGTCGACGGCCCACGGCTTTGGCGCCCTGTACCCGGCCAGCTGGAGCTTCGCCGAGATGCCGCCGGCGGGCGTGGTGTTCGGCCCCCCCGGGGGACGCCAGTCGGTGGTGGTGACGGCGGCGGCCAACGTGGCCGCCCTGGGGCGGGGACGGTCTGGCTACAACCGGACCCAGTCCGAGCAGGTGGTCGTGTGCGGGGTTACCTCCTCCCTGGTCACCTACGTCCGGGCCGGCGCCGCCACCGGGACGGCCCCGCCGGCGGCCAGCGCCACCCCGACCACCGTGCCCGCCACCACCGTGCCGACCACGACCACCGGGCCAACCACGACCACCGTGCCAAATACGACCACCGTGCCCGCTAGCAGCGGCGTGACCTCGTCGCCGACCAGCAACCCCGGCTCGGTCGCCGCCTCGCCGCTGACCTACCTGGCCCAGATCCGCCTCACCCTCAACCCCACCCACGCCCTCGGTATCGACGCCAACCTGGCCGACCTGTCGCAGCTCCAGTCGGTCCGGGACTTTGCCGACTCGGTCACGTTCCCCTTCGCCCAGTGCCAGATATAGGCCGCGCCGGACACGGAGCCTCGAGGTCTTGAGCGAGCCCCGTCTTACCAAGGCGAGCGTTGCCTCGTTGACTGAAGTCTGAGTATTCACCCTGGTCAAGACCTCGACAGAGTCAACGAAGCAACGCTCGTCTTAGTACGGCCCACGGCGCTGACCTGGGGGTTTGCAGCTGGCCGGGGAGGGCTCGAACCTCCAACCTCCTGATCCAAAGTCAGGCGTTCTGCCGGTTGAACTACCGGCCATGGCCGGACCAGCCTGGCACATGTCCGAGGATCAGATTACCCCGCGGCGGATGGCCAGGGTGACGGCATGGGTGCGGTTGTGGGCGCCCAGGGCGGCCACCAGCTGTTGGACGATGTTTTTGATGGTGCTCTCGGAGTAGGCCAGGTCCTCGGAGATCCTCAGCGTGCTCTGGCCCTCCGAGATGCGCCGCAGCACGTCGAGATGCCTCACCGGCAGACCCGCCAGCTCGGGCGAACGCCGGCCTGGCCCGGCGCCGGCTGTGCCTTCCCCCGCCGAGGCGCCGGCGTCGCCCCCGCCGTCGCCCCCCCCCAGATCGGCGACCGCCACCACCAGGCGGCCGTGCTCCTCGACCCGGTGGCCGCACCCCGACGCTGCCGTGACCGCCTCGGCCAGAGCCCCTGACGTCGCCCCTCCCCTGGTCAGGGCCTGGCAGGCGCCCGCCCCGGCGGCCCGGGCCGTGTCGTCGGCGTCGAAGCGGCTGGCCAGCAACACGATCCCGGCGCTGCCCTGGGCCCGTATGGCCCGGACGGCAACGAGTGTGTCGATGTCGATCAGGTCGGTGGCCAGCACCACGACCCCGGGCGAGGAGGTCACCCCGGCGACGACCGAGAGGTGACGGGCCGGGCGGAGATGGCTGGCCAGCCCGCTGCGCAGGATGGCGTCGCGGCCCATCACCGAGACCGGGATGGCCGGGGCGTCGATCACCGTCGCCGGGCCGGCGCCGGCCATGCCGACCAGCCGTGAACGCCTGCCCACCCCGGCGTCCGATCCGGCCGCGGCGGCCCCGACCCTTCCTCGGTCCCCTACGCGAGGGTGTCCCTCCGACATGCCCACCCCCTCCGTCGCCCCGGCAGGAAACCGGCTGCGGGCTGGCCCGTCCCCCTGGTCCTCCGAGCATAGATCCTGGCGATGCCGCCGCGCGCCAGACCGGTACCGCTAGAAAGAGGGTCGGTGAGCCCCCAACCCCCGAGTCCCCGGCCCCCGAGCCCCCAACCCCTGACATCCCGGGCCCTCTCCGCTGTCGTCCTGGCCGCGGGGGAGGGGACCCGCATGCGGTCGGCCAGGCCCAAACCCCTGCACCTGCTCTGCGGCCGGCCCATGGTCCTCCATGTCGTCGACGCCCTGGCCGAGCTGTCCCTGGACCGGGCCGTGGTGGTCGTCGGCCACGAAGCCGACCGGGTGGTCAAGGCGCTGGCCGACGCCGCCCCCCGCGGCGTCGTCATCGACTTCGTCGACCAGGTGGCTCAGCGCGGCACAGGCGACGCCGTGGCCGTGGCCGTCGGCGCCCTGGCCGAGCTGGGGGCGGACGACGTCGACGACGGTGGCGACGTCGTCGTCCTCCCTGGCGACACCCCCCTGCTCCGGCCGTCCACCCTGGCCGCCCTGGTGCGGGAGCACCGCCGGTCGGGGGCGGCGGCGACCGTCCTGACCGCCCGCGTGGCCGCCCCCACCGGCTACGGCCGGGTCCTGCGGGACAAGGCAGGCCGGGTGGCCCGCATCGTCGAGGAGGCCGACGCCACCGAGGAGCAACGGGCCATCGACGAGGTCAACACCTCCATCTACGTCTTCCGCCGCAGCGTGATGGCCCCGGCCCTGCGGAGGCTGTCGCCCGACAACGCCCGGGGGGAGTACTACCTGACCGACACCATCGCCGTGCTCCACGACGCCGGGTTTCCCGTCGGCGCGGTGGTGGTGTCCGACACCACCGAGGCGGCTGGCGTCAACGACCGGTCCCAGCTGGCATTGGCGGAGGCCGAGCTGCGGGACCGGATCAACCAGCGGTGGCTCGGGCGCGGGGTGACCATGGTCGACCCACGAGCCACCTATCTCGACACCACCGTGCACCTGGGGGCCGACGTGACCCTGTTTCCCGGGGCCATCCTGCGGGGCCACACGGTGGTCGACGCCGGCGCCGAGATCGGGCCGAGCTGCTGGCTGGTCGACTGCCACGTGGGTGGTGGCGCCTTCCTCTCCTTCACGACGGCGAGCGGGGCCGAGATCGGCGAGGGGGCCACGGTGGGGCCCTGGGCCACGCTCGCCCCGGGGACGGTCATACCGCCGGGCACCGTCACCGGCCCGTGCTTCACTGGTACCAGTGCCCCGCCCGAGCGGGCCGGGGCCACCGACGAAGCGGAGGCACCGTGATGGAGCTGGTCCCCAAGCGCACCCTCCACCTGCTGTCGGGCCGGTCGCACCCGGCACTGGCCGCCGAGATCGGCGCCCACCTGGGGATCGAGCTGGGCGGCGCCAACCTGGTGGACTTCGCCAACGGCGAGATCCGGCCCCGCTTCGCCTCGTCGGTGCGCGGCGCCGACGTGTTCGTCGTCCAGAGCCACTGCCGCAGCGGCGGCTCGTCGGTCAACGACTCGCTCATGGAGCAGTGGATCATGATCGACGCGGCCAAGCGAGCATCGGCCAAGCGCATCACCGCGGTGTGCCCGTACTACGGCTACTCCCGCCAGGACCGCAAGTCCAAGGGCCGCGAGCCCATCACCGCCCGGCTGGTGGCCGACATGTTCCGCACCGCCGGGGCCGACCGCATCATCTCGGTGGACCTGCACTCGGGCCAGATCCAGGGCTTCTTCGACGGGCCGGTGGACCACCTGACGGCGGTGCCGTTCCTCACCGACTACCTGCGCCAGCACGCCCCCCAGGGGGACTTCGTCATGGTCTCGCCCGACACCGGGCGCTCCAAGGTGGCCGAGCAGGCCGCCCGCCATGCCGGGCCCAGCGTCGACGTGGCCAGCGTGTACAAGCGCCGGGCCACCGACGCCGTCAACCAGGTCCAGGCCCTCGACGTCATGGGCGACGTGCGCGGTCGCATGTGCGTGCTGATCGACGACATGATCGACACTGCCGGGACCATATGCGCGGCGTCCGACCTCCTCTACCGGCGGGGGGCGACCGAGGTGTGGGCCATGTGCACCCACGCCCTGCTCTCGGACCCGGCCACCGACCGGCTGAAGAACTCCCAGATATCGCGGGTGGTGGTCACCGACACCCTGCCCCTGCCGGCGGAGAAGCAGCTAGACAAGATCGAGGTGGTCTCGGTGGCCAAGATGTTCGCCGACGCCATCGACGCCGTCTTCGGCGACGGCTCGGTGTCGGAGATCTTCGGCGGCGAAAACCAGACCTAGGAGAAGGGCCCCCCGGGTTGGCTGGGGCCCCTCGACGGGCGGTACCCTTATGCGGTCCCCCGCTGTACCCAAGGCGAGCGTTGCTTCGTTGACTGAATTTTGAGTATTCACGCTGGTCAAGACCTCAACAGAGTCAACGAAGCAACGCTCGTCTTAGGTATGCCCTGCCGTAGGAGCCCGTCAGCATGGCCGAGATCACCCTGGTTGCCGAGACCGGTCGCACCACAGGCACCCGACCCTCGGGCCGTCTGCGGGCCGCCGGCCGGGTCCCCGGGGTCGTCTACGGCCACGGGTCGGCCCCCGTCCCGGTGTCGGTCGACGCCCGGGAGCTGCGCCACGCCCTCTCCGGCGAGGCCGGTCTCAACCAGCTGCTCGACGTCCACGTCGGCGACGACCGCCTCCTGGCCCTGGCCCGGGAGCTGCAGCGCCACCCGGTGCGCAACACGGTGATCCACGTCGACTTCCAGATCGTGCGCCGGGACGAGATCATCGCCGCCGACGTCCCCATCGTCCTGGTGGGCGAGGCCAAGGCGGTCGAGGCCGAGCGCGGCGTCGTCTCCCAGCCCCTCACCTCGCTCAGCGTTCGGGCCACCCCCGGCGCCATCCCCTCCGGCATCGAGGTGGACGTGTCGGCCATGGCGGTGGGCGACACCATCCGGGTCGGCGACCTGGACCTGCCCAGCGGGGTCACGACCGACGCCGACGCCGACGAGGCGGTCGTCACCGCCTCGGTCTCGGGGGTGTCAGCCGAGGTGGCGGCCGAGGTGGAGGGGTCAGCCGGCGACGCCGAGGGCGCCGGCTCGGGCACCTCCGCCTTCTGATCCTGGGCCCTGATCCTCCTGATCGGGGCCGAGCGCCGGGGCACGCCGGCCGACCTGCTGGCGGTGGGCCTGGGCAACCCGGGTGCCGAGTACGCCGGTTCCCGCCACAATGCCGGCGCCGAGGCAATCGGGCTGCTGGCCCGCCGCCACGGCGAGCGGCTCAAGCGGGGCAGGGAGCTGGCCCTGGTGGCCGAGCTGCGCGTCGCCGGGCCGGCCGGGCCCCAGCGACTGGCGGTGGCGTTCCCCCAGACGTTCATGAACGAGTCCGGCCGCTCCGTGGTCCGCCTGGTCCGCCGCTTCGGGATCACCGACATGGCCCGCCTGGTGGTGGTCCACGACGAGCTCGACCTGCCCACCGGGCGCATGGCGGTCAAGGCCGGCGGCGGCCTGGCCGGCCACAACGGCCTGCGCTCCATCCGAGCCCACCTTCGCACGGAGGCCTTCACCCGGGTCCGCATCGGGATCGGCAAGCCCCCCGGCGGCCGGGAGGGAGGGATCGACCACGTCCTGAGCGCACCGTCGCGGCGGGAACGGACCGACCTGGACGCGGCCATCGAGCGGGCCGCCGACGCCGTGGAGGCCATCCTGGCCGACGGCGTGGCCGGCGCCCAGAACCGCTTCAACGGCTGACCTGGTCCTCGGAGGTGGCCCGGGAAGGGCCTGCCGGCGGCCATGTCTCTGGCCGGTGCCCGCCGTTGCATGATGGGAGGTCGCAGGGATGCCCGTCCCCGTCGACGAGTGCTCGGCATCGCTACCAAGGCGAGCGTTGCTTCGTTGACTCTGTTGAGGTCTTGACCGGCGTGCATACTCGGAATCCAGTCAACGAAGCAACGCTCGCCTTGCTATGACCCTGGTCGTCCTCGCCGGCGCCGAGGTCCAGGTGGCCCCCGTGAGGTCCAGATCACCGGCCAGTGAGGTCCAGGTGACCCAGAGCGGGTTCAATGGCGGGGATGATCCTCAGCCCGCTGCTGCCCCTGTTGCGGCTCGACGACGCCTTCGCCGACCTGGCCGGGCTCCCCCACGCCGTGCTGGCCGTGCCCGAGCCGGCCCGGGCCTTCGCCATCGCCGGGCTGGCGTCGGCCCGATCGGGACCGGGTCGCCCCCCCCTGGTGGTCGCCGTCCCCGCCCTGGCCGAGGCCGAGCGGCTGGCCCACGACCTGGTCGCCTTCCTCGGCCCCGACGAGGTCGACGTCTTCCCGGCGTGGGAGACCCTGCCCTTCGAGCGGGTCAGCCCGAGCGTTGAGACCATGGGCCGGCGACTGCGGGCCATCTGGCGGCTTCGCTCGCCCGAGGCGGTGCCCCGTGTCCTGGTAGCCCCGGTCCGGGCCCTGCTGCAGCGCCTCGGGCCCCACGTCGAGGACCTCGACCCCGTCGTGGTCCGCAAGGGCGACGAGGTCGACCTCGAGGCGCTGGTGGCCCGCCTGGTGGCCATGGGCTACCGGCGGGAGTACCAGGTCGAGCACCGCGGCGAGCTGGCCGTGCGGGGCTCGATCGTCGACGTCTTTGCCTCCACCGCGGACGCCCCGGTGCGCATCGACCTGTGGGGCGACGAGGTGGACCGCCTGGTCGAGTTCTCCGTCGGTGACCAGCGGGCCACCGAGGAGGTGGCCGGCGCCGAGATCTTCGGCTGCCGGGAGCTGGTCCCCACCGCCGAGGTCCGGGCCCGGGCCGCCGCCCTGGTGTCGGAGGCCCCGTGGGGCGCGGCCCAGTGGGAGCGCCTGGCCTCGGGTGCCGTCTTCGACGGGATGGAGTCGTGGCTGCCGTGGCTGGCCCCCGAGGAGCACACCCTGGTCGACCTGGTGCCCGCCCGCGCCCAGATCCTGCTGGTCGAGCCCCGGCGGATGAGGGACCGGGCCGCCGAGCTCGGGGAAGAGGAGGCCTCCCTGGCTGGTGCCCTGGCACAGACGTGGGGAGCCACCGGGGAGGCCTTTCCCCAACTCCACCTTCCCTTCGACCGGCTCATGGCCCGCACCGAGGCGTCGGCGTGGACGATCGCCCCGGCCCCCGAAGGCCCCGGGACGGCGGTGATGGCCGCCAGCGGGTGGGACCCCGTGGTCGGCGACGGGGAGCGCCTGGTGTCCCAGCTGCGCCGGCTGGTGGCCGACGGCTACCGGGTCGTCGCCTGCGCAGAGGGCCGGGGGAGCGGGGCCCGGGTCGCCTCCCTGCTCGGCGACGCCGGCCTGGCCGCCGCCTTCTTCGAGGGCGACGTGCCCGAGGGCGAGCTGGCCCGGCCCGGCCTGCGGGTGGTCGTCGCCCCCCTTGAGCGGGGCTTCGTCTATCCCAAGGCCCGCCTGGCCGTCCTGGCCGAGGGCGACGTCACCGGCCGGCGCCGCCCCCACCGCCGCCCCCGCTCGCGCGCCCGGGTCAGCCAGACCTATTTCGACGACATGAAGCCGGGCGACTACGTGGTCCACCACAGCCACGGGGTGGCCCGCTTCGGCGGCATGGTCCGCCGGGCCATCGCCGGGGTCGAGCGCGACTACCTCCTGCTCGAGTACCGCAGCGGCGACAAGCTCTACGTACCCTCCGACCAGGTCGACCTCCTGCGCCCCTACACCGGGGGGGAGTCGCCCGCCCTCAGCCGGCTCAACGGCTCGGAGTGGCAGCGGACCAAGGCCCGGGTGCGCAGCGCTGTGGCCGAGATCGCCCAGGAGCTGGTCCTGCTCTACCAGGCCCGCATCGCCGCCCCCGGCCACGCCTTCGGGCCCGACACGCCCTGGCAGGCCGAGATGGAGGGCGCCTTCGGCTACGAGGAGACCCCAGACCAGGCCAAGGCCATCACCGAGGTCAAGGCCGACATGGAGCAGGCCGCCCCCATGGACCGCCTGGTGTGCGGCGACGTCGGCTTCGGCAAGACCGAGGTGGCCATCCGGGCCGCCTTCAAGGCGGTGCAGGACGGCAAGCAGGTGGCCATCCTGGTGCCCACCACCCTGCTCGCCTCGCAGCACCTCCAGACCTTTTCGGACCGATTCGCCGGCTACCCGGTGCGGGTGGAGATGCTGTCGCGCTTCCTGACCCCGGCCCAGGCCCGCGACGTGGCCGCCGGCCTGGCCGCCGGCACGGTCGACGTGGTGGTCGGCACCCACAAGCTGATCTCGGGGTCCACGACCTTCAAGGACCTGGGCCTGCTGGTGGTCGACGAGGAGCAGCGCTTCGGAGTGCAGCACAAGGAGGCCATCAAGAAGGTGCGCACCGACGTCGACGTGCTCACCCTCACGGCCACGCCCATCCCCCGCACCCTGGAGATGAGCCTGACGGGGATCCGGGACCTGACCCTGCTCAACACCCCGCCGGCCGAGCGCCAGCCCATCCTCACCTACGTCGGCGAGTACGACGAGCGGGCGGTGGCCGAGGCGGTGAGGAGGGAGCTGCTGCGGGAGGGGCAGGTCTTTTTCGTTCACAACCGGGTGGCCGACATCGACCACGTCGCCGCCGGCCTGCGCGCCCTCGTGCCCGAAGCCCGCGTCGCGGTCGCCCACGGCCAGATGGACGAGGCCGCCCTGGAGAAGACCGTGTTCGACTTCTGGGAGGGGCGCCACGACGTGCTCGTCTGCACGACCATCATCGAGTCGGGCATCGACATGCCCACCGTCAACACCTTGGTGGTCGACCGGGCCGACCGCCTCGGCCTGGGCCAGCTGCACCAGTTGCGGGGCCGGGTGGGCCGGGCCGGCCAGCGGGCCTACGCCTACCTGCTGTTCCCGCCCGAGCGGGCCCTCTCCGAGGAGGCCTACGAGAGGCTGCGCACCATCGGCGAGCACACCGAGCTCGGGTCGGGCTTCAAGATCGCCATGCGCGACCTTGAGATCCGCGGCGCCGGCAACCTGCTCGGCGGCGACCAGTCCGGCCACATCGCGGCGGTGGGCTACGACCTGTACGTGCAGATGGTCAGCGAGGCGGTGGCCCAGCTCAAGGGAGAGGAGGTCCGCCCGCCGGCCGAGATCAAGCTGGACCTGCCGGTGAGCGCCAACCTGCCGGCGGACTACGTCTCCCGGGAGGACCTGCGCCTGGAGGCCTACCGCCGGCTGGCCACGGTGACGACCCACGCCGAGGTCGACGACATCTCCTCGGAGTGGCTGGACCGCTACGGGCCCCTGCCTGGGCCGGCCGAAGCCCTCCTGCGCATCGGCCACCTCCGCGCCGAGTGCGCCCGGCTGGGCCTGAGGGAGGTGACGGTCGTGGGCGGCGGCGGGGGCGGGCTGTCGGGCGGCGGGTCCGGGCGGGCCGGGGGTCGGGGTGGGCTGGCGGGGGGTGGGTCCGGGCTGGGCGGGGGTGGGGGGACGGCCCGGCTGGCCCCGCTGGCCCTCAAGGCCAGCGAGAGGGTGCGGCTCCAGCGGCTGTGGCCCAAGGCCGTCTACAAGGAGGACACCGGCCAGCTGGTGCTCCCCCTGCCGCGGGGATCCGACGCGGCCGAGGTCCTGGCCGGCGCTCTGGCGGCCCTGGTGCCCCCGTCGCTAGCATCCGCGGCGACTTGAGGTCTATTTCCCACTCCGTGGCCCGGGTCGGGGCCGGGCTGGCCGCCGCCGCCGTCGTGGCCGGCCTGGCCGGAGCATGCAGCGCGTCGCCGTGGGCGGCGACGGTCGACGGGGTGACCATTCCCCAGGCCGCCCTCGACCAGGAGCTGGCCTACACCGCCGACAGCCCGGCCTACGTCCGCCTCGAGCAGGACATCACGCTGCAGTCGACGAGCGACACCGTCTCGTTCTCCGGGGCCGGGCCCGGGACCCACAGCGCAGCGTGGACGGCGCTGGCGTTGACCAACCTGGTCCAGGCCCAGGTGGTCCACCACGCCCTGGCCGGGGCGGGGGGCGGCCGGGCCGGCCCGGGACCGGGCAGGCTGGCCGCGGCACGGGGCGTGCTCGAGGCCCTCATGGGCCAGGCCGGCTTCTCCGGGCTCCCCCCCGCCTTCGGGGACCGCATCGTCACCCGCCTGGCCGACCACGCCAGCCTGGAGCCCGCCGACCAGGTGGCTCCCCAGCTCCAGCAGGTCTACGAGCAGCGGCTGGCCGACTTCTACCGGCAGGTGTGCGTGCGGCAGGTCTCGGTGGCCGTCGAGGCCCGCGGTGGGTCCGTGGACTTCGGGGCCAGCCGGGCGGCCGCCCTGCGGCAGTCGCAGGCCCAGCTGTCGGGCGGCACCGTCACCTGCTACACGCAGGCCGAGATGGAGTCGCTCGGGTCCCGCTTGCGCACCACGGTCATGGCCCTGGCCCCCGGCCAGGTGTCGGTGCCGGTCCGCACCTCGCAGGGCTACTACGTGGTCGCCGTGGTCAGCCGGGACACCGAGCCCTACGCCGGGCCGGTGGCCCAGGCCCTCGAGACGGTGCTGCTCCAGCTGGAGCCGACCCTCGACACCCCCCTGCTCGGCCTCGAGGCCCGGGCCCGGGTCCGCGTCGACCCGACGTATGGGACCTGGGACCGGGGCCAGCGCAACGGCGGGGTGCCCGGGGTGGGCCCGCCGGCCACCGCAACCCGCGTCCCCGGTGCGCCGGCCACCACCGTGCCCAGCTACGATCCCTTCGGCGCGGCGTGAGCGGGTCCGGGAGATGAGCGACCGGGAGGGGGCCGGGGCCCGGGGCCCCCGGGGGCGGGTCCTGGTGGTCGGCCTGGGCCCGGGGGACCCGGACCTGGTCGGCGTGGGCCTGGCCGGCGCCCTGGCCCGGGTGGCAGGGGCCCAGCGCTTCGTACGCACCCGGCGCCACCCGAGCGCCGGCGTTGTCCCTGGCGCCACCAGCTTCGACGATCTCTACCAGCGGGCCGAGTCCCTCGACGAGGTGTACCACGGGATCGTCGAGCACCTGGTGGCGGCAGCGGCGGCCGGGCTGGTGCTCTACGCCGTGCCCGGGTCGCCCCTGGTGGCCGAGCGCAGCGTGGAGCTCCTGCGGGCGGACGGGAGGGTGGATGTGGAGGTGGTGCCGGCGCTCTCGTTCCTCGACCTGGCCTGGGCCCGCCTCGGGATCGACCCGCTGGCCGCCGGCGTGCGCCTGGTGGACGGCCAGCGCTTCGCCGTCGAGGCCGCCGGGCAGGCCGGGCCGCTCCTGGTCGCCCAGTGCGACAGCAAGGCGGTGCTGTCCGACATCAAGCTGGCGGTGGACGACCTGGCGGTGGCGCCGGCCGCCGGCGGCCCCGCCGTTGCGGGGGCCGGCACTGGGGCGGGGGCCGGCACTGGGGCGGGGGCCGGCACTGTGGTCGGGGCCGGCACTGTGGTCGGGGCCGGCACCGTGGTGACGGTGCTGGCCCGGCTGGGCTTGCCCGACGAGTCCGTGCGCACGGTGCGCTGGGCCGACCTCGACCGTGACGTCGTGCCGGACCACCTGACCACCCTGTGGATCCCGGCGCTGGCGGCGCCGGTGGCCGCCGAGCTGACCAGGGTCGTCGAGCTGGCGCGGACCCTGCGAGAGCGCTGCCCGTGGGACCGCAGGCAGACCCACGCCAGCCTGGCTACCCACCTGCTGGAGGAGACCTACGAGGTGCTCGAAGCGATCGGTGAGCTGGGCGGGCCGGGCCCGGCCGGCGGGACAGTGGCCGGCGGGGACGGGGCCGGCGGGGGCGCTGTTGGGTACGGCGCCGGCGGGGAGGGCGCCGGCGGGGAGGGCGCCGGCGGGGAGGGCGCCGGCGGGGAAAGCGCCGGC
Source organism: Acidimicrobiales bacterium (assembly GCA_050744105.1). Lineage (GTDB taxonomy): Bacteria > Actinomycetota > Acidimicrobiia > Acidimicrobiales > Palsa-688 > JBOGGP01. Next base: position 118 of record JBOGGP010000018.1, on the reverse strand, counting down.
GGGGGAGTGGCGCACCTGGAGGAGGAGCTGGGCGACCTGTTGTTCCAGGTCGTCTTCCACGCTGGGCTGGCCGCGGAGCAGGGCTGGTTTGACCTGGCCGACGTGGCCCGGGGCATCC
>JBOGGP010000017.1:0-18918 GCA_050744105.1 Acidimicrobiales bacterium | reverse complement strand
CATCCGCAAGGCCGGCAAGGCGGCCAAGTGATGGGGCCCTCCCCGGCGGCGGCCAGGATCACCAGCGCAGCGAGGTGCAACCGATGACCATCAGCAGCAAGGACAAGCAGCGGGCCCGGGCCCGCCGGCACCACCGGGTGCGCAAGAAGGTGACGGGCAGCGCCGGCCGGCCCCGCCTCGCCGTCTTCCGCTCCAGCCGCCACATGGTGGCCCAGGTCATCGACGACCGGGCCGGCCGCACCCTGGCGGCCGCCTCGACGCTGGAAAAGGACGTGCGAGGGACGGGCGTCACCGGCAACCTGGCTGCCGCGTCTGCCGTCGGCCGGCTGGTGGCCGAGCGGGCGGCGGCGGCCGGGGTGACCCGGGTCGTCTTCGACCGCGGCGGTTTCCTGTACCACGGGCGGGTCGCCGCCGTGGCCGACGCGGCCCGGGCCGCCGGATTGGAGCTCTAGGAAGACATGGCAGACCAGCAGTACGAGGACCGGACGATCAAGGTCAACCGGGTGGCCAAGGTGGTCAAGGGCGGCCGCCGGTTCTCCTTTGCCGCCCTCATGGTCATCGGCGACGGCGCCGGCACGGTCGGTCTCGGCTACGGCAAGGCCAAGGAGGCCGGCCTGGCCGTGCAGAAGGGCATCGAGGAGGCCAAGAAGAACCTGTTCAAGGTCCCCCTGGCCGGCTCGACGATCACCCATCCCATCCTCGGCGAGGCCGGGGCGGGCCGGGTCCTGCTCAAGCCGGCCGCACCCGGGACCGGGGTCATCGCCGGCGGTGCGGCCCGGGCCATCCTGGAGATGGCCGGCATCCACGACATCCTGGCCAAGTCGCTCGGGTCGTCCAACGGGATCAACGTGGCCCAGGCCACCGTGGCCGGGCTCCGGGGGCTCAAGCGCCCCGACGACATCGCCCGCCTCCGGGGCAAGTCCCCCGCCGAGGTCACGCCCGCCGGCGTGCTGCGGGCCTACGAGGAGACCCAGCGTGGTCCCCATGTCCCCCGGGAGGTGGCGTGATGCCGGCCGCCGGCCAGGCCGGGCCCGACGGCGCCGGTGAGGCCCGGCTGGTGGTGACCCAGGTCCGCTCGGCCATCGGGTCCAAGCCCAAGCACCGCGGCACCCTGCGGGCCCTCGGCCTCGGACGGGTCGGCCGCAGCCACAGCCTGCCCGACCGCCCCGAGATCCGGGGGATGATCGCCCGGGTGCCCCACCTGGTCACCGTCTCCGCTCCCACCGGCGAGCCCGTCGGCACCGGGGAGCCCGTCGGCACCGGGGAGCCCGTCGGCACCGGGGAGCCCGTCGGCACCGAAGTGACAGAGGAGCGGGAATGAAGGTCCACGACCTGAAGCCGCCGGCCGGCTCGACCCGTCCCCGCCGGCGGGTAGGCCGGGGGATCGGCGGCAAGGGCGGCAAGACCGCCGGCCGGGGCACCAAGGGCCAGGGCGCCCGCTCCAACATCAAGCCTGGTTTCGAGGGCGGCCAGCTGCCCCTCACCCAGCGCATCCCCAAGCTCAAGGGCTTCAAGAACCCGTTCCGGGTGGAGTACGTGGTGGTCAACCTCGACACCCTGGAGGCCTTCGAGGGCGACGTGGTGACGCCCGACTCGCTGCGGGCGGTGGGCCTGGTCCACAAGCGCGGGCTGGTGAAGGTCCTCGGTCGGGGCCAGCTGAGCCGGGCCCTGCAGGTCAGCGCCCACGGCTTCTCGGCAACGGCGGCGGCCGCCATCGAGGCGGCCGGCGGCCGCGTCGAGGTGCTAGCCCCGCCCTTCGGCCACGGGCGCCCGCCTGCCAAAGGTAACGCACTCACCAACCGCTAGGCTCCGGGCGGGCACGGCCGATGGTAGGGCCCGCAGGTGGCGGGCGCGCCAGGCCGACCGTCCCCCGCTCCATTAGGTTCGCGCCCAGGCCTCCAGGAGAGTATTGATGCGCAGCACACTGTCGAACCTGACCAACATGTTCCGGGTCCCGGACCTGCGCAACAAGGTCCTGTTCACCCTCGGCGTGATCGGCATCTACCGGCTCGGGTCCAACATCCCCTGCCCGGGCATCGACTTCACCGCCGTGCAGTCCCTTGCCGCCTCGGCCAACCACGGTGGGGCGGTGGGCTTCCTCAACATCTTCTCGGGGGGGGCACTCACCAAGTTCGCCGTCTTCGGGCTGGGGATCATGCCGTTCATCACCAGCTCGATCATCGTCCAGCTGCTCATGGTGGTCATCCCCAAGTTCGAGCAGTGGCGCGACGAAGGGCCAACCGGCCAGAAGAAGCTGACCCAGGTGACCCGCTACCTGACCATCGCCCTGGCCATCATGCAGTCGACCGGCCTGGCCTACGTGTTCCACAACGGCGGGGGGGGGCTCCTCGGCAGCTCGTCCAACATCGACCTGATCCCCAAGTTCACCGTCCCCCGTGTCCTGCTGATCGTCCTCACCATGACCGCCGGCACCGTGGTGGTGATGTGGCTGGGAGAGCTGATCACCCAGCGCGGCGTCGGCCAGGGCATGTCGGTTCTGATCTTCGTCAACGTCGTCTCCACCATGCCCGCCGGCGGCGGCGCGGTTAAGGCGGAGGCGGGGGTGGCCAAGTTTGTCACCATCCTGGTTATCTCCGTCGTCCTCCTGGTCTGCATCGTCTTCGTCGAGCAGGGCCAGCGGCGCATCCCGGTGACCTTCGCCAAGCGGGTGGTGGGCCGGCGCATGTACGGCGGCCAGACGACGTACATCCCGATGAAGGTCAACACCGGCGGGGTGGTGCCCATCATCTTTGCCAGCTCGGTCCTGTACTTCCCGATCCTGATCTCCAACGTGCTGCCCACCCACGGCCTCTGGAAGTCGGTCCAGAGCTGGGTCAGCGCCAACCTGGCCCAGCCCAACAGCCTGTGGTACATAGCCTTCTACGGGGTCCTCATCCTCGGCTTCGCCTACTTCTACGCGGCGATCACCTTCGACCCCCACCAGCAGGCCGACATCATCCGCAAGCAGGGCGGCTACATCCCCGGGATACGCCCCGGCCCCCCGACCGAGCGCCACCTGCAGACCATCCTCAACCGGATCACCCTGCCGGGCGCCCTATGGCTGGCCCTGATCGCTCTCATCCCGTCCCTGGCGCTGGCGTTCTGGAACATCCAAAACTACCCCTTTGCCGGGACCACGTTGCTCATCGCCGTCGGCGTCGCGCTCGAGACCATGAAGCAGGTGGACAGCCAGCTGATGATGCGCAACTACGAGGGCTTCCTCAAGTAGGTGGTCCCCGGAGCGAGGCTCACGGTCCTCGGCAAGCAAGGGGCGGGCAAGGGCACCCAGGCGATCCGGCTGTCCCGGCACTACGTGGTGCCCCACGTCTCCACCGGTGACGCATTTCGCGCCGCCGTGCGGTCGGGCTCGGAGTTTGGCACGGCGGCCCGGAGCTACCTCGACGCCGGCGAGCTGGTGCCCGACGAGGTGGTGAACGGGGTGGTCGCCGACCACCTGACCAACGACGACAACACCAGGCGCGGCTTCGTGCTCGACGGCTACCCTCGCACCGTGCACCAGGCGGAGGCACTGGCCGAGATGCTCGAGCCCCAGACCCTCGACCTGGCCCTCAACCTGGTCATCGACACCGAGCACGTGCTGGCTCGCCTGGCCAGCCGGCGGGTCTGCATCGACTGCGGGGCCAACTACAGCGCCACCGACAACCCGCCCCGGGTCAAGGGGATATGCGACGTGTGCGGCGGCGAGGTCGTCCAGCGCGACGACGACACCGAGGTGGCCATCCGCCGCCGCCTGGAGCTGTACGAGACCGAGACCGCACCGTTGATCTCATGGTACTGCGCCCGGGGGCTGCTGGCCGAGGTCGAGGCCCTGGGCAGCCCCGACGAGGTGACGGCCCGGCTGGTGAGCGAGATCGACCGCCGCAAGGTGCAGGCCACCCTTTGACGCCTACGCCCGGCGCCGGGGTCTGAGGTCCCGGTGCGCCGCAGAGCCGACGAGCTGGCCAAGATGCGCAGGGCCGGCCGGGTGGTGGCCGAGATGCACGAGGCCACCCGGGCGGCGATCCGCCCCGGTGTGACCACGGCCGCCCTGGACCGGGTGGCCCAGGACGTCCTGGAGCGCCGGGGGGCCAGGTCCAACTTCCTCCACTACAACGGGTACCCGGCCGTCATCTGCACCTCCCCCAACCACATGGTGGTACATGGCATACCGGGCCAGACGGTCCTGGTCGAGGGCGACATCGTCTCGGTCGACTGCGGGGCGATAGTCCAGGGCTACCACGGCGACGCCGCCTACACCGCCGGGGTCGGCCTGGTCACCGCCGAGGCGGACAAGCTGATGCGGGTGACCGAGGACGCCCTGTGGGCCGGCATCGCCGAGATGGAGGAGGGCCACCGCCTGCACGACATCGGCCGCGCCGTCCAGGAGGTGGCCGAGGGCGCTGGGTACTCGGTGGTGCGCGAGTACGTCGGTCACGCCATCGGCACGGCCATGCACGAGGACCCCCAGGTGCCGAACTTCTGGCCCGGCCGCCCCGGACCGAGGCTGAGGACGGGGATGGTCTTCGCCGTGGAGCCCATGGTCAACGCCGGCAGCGCGGAGACGACGGTCCTGGCCGACGGGTGGAGCGTCGTCACCGCCGACGGCGGGCTGTCGGCCCACTTCGAGCACACCGTGGCCGTGACCGACGACGGGCCCGACGTGCTCACCCTTGCCTGAGCCAGGTTGGCCTTCGGGCGTCGTCGCCCATCCACGACCCGGGGTGTACGAACGTCCAGACTCGCTCTCCCTCGGTTGACCGGGGTAGCACCGCCTGGTAACAACGAGAGCCATGACCGTCGCCTCGTCTCCTCAGGTCTTCTGAGCGCCGCGCTGGAGTTGATCGTGGCTGCGGGCAGCCGAACCTTACTGGCAGTTCCGCTTGGGTCAGGACGGTCGTGAGCCAAGGCTGGATGTGTAGACGAGACTGCACAGGATACGCCGCACGGGTTGTCGGGACCTTTTCGAGATGAAGCGGGTCATGGCCGTTGCCATGGTCACCGCCATGCTGTTATCGGCGTGTGGGAACGAGGGTCCGACCACCACCACGGCGGTCAAGCCGTCCCCTCAGAAGCCGTTGGATCACCGGTCCGGGGCTGCTCAGCTGGCCGGCGCAGATGGCTTTCGAGGTGGTGTCAGGCCGACGGGTTCGGGGTGGATCGCATCGTCCACCCAGCTGTGGACGACCGCCGATGGCGGTTCCACCTTCGACCCCATCGCTCCGCCCGTGCCGGCGAGAGAGGTGACCGACGTGGTTGAGTCTGGAACCCGTGTCACGGTGGCCGGCGTATCCGCCCAGAGGCCGGTGGTCGCCAGCTCGTCCGATGGCGGGAAGACCTGGGCGACCATCCCGCTGCCGGTCGGCTCCGGTGACGCCGGATCTGCCCAGCTGGTTACGCAGGGGCCGAGCCTGGTGGCCATGTCGGTGGTGGACCCGGGGTCGTCCCAATTCTCGCGGGGCGAGTGGTACTCGACCGGTGACGGCGGCACGACCTGGGTCCGCCACACCGCACCAGCCGGTGGACCTGCCAGTGCCACCGGGGGATACGTCTGGATCGCGCCCCGGGGTGGCCCGCCGGCGGGAATGGTGTACCGCAGCGCGGACGGGGGAGCCCACTGGCTTCCGGTTGTGCTTCCCGCCGGCCAGGTCGGGCCGAGCGCTCCGCTCCAACTGACCCAGGGCCAGGTGGTTGTCGTTGGCTCCGACGCCGCCAACCCGGCCCGGTCGTTGGTAGACGTGTCGACCGATTCGGGGAGCTTCCAGCCACTGGGCGTCCAGCCGCCAGGGTCCGCACCGCCCGCAGGCTCCGCCCCGCCCGCAGGGTCCGCACCGCCGGCAGGGTCCGCCCCGCCGGCAGGGTCCGCCCCGCCGGCAGGGTCGACTTCCTCGGTGGCAGGGGGCACCGTGTGGCTCGGCTCCGTCGACCCTTTGCAGGTTTTGCGGATCGCTGCCGATGGCAAGCTGGTGTCGAGTGCCGTGCCTCGCGGCCTGCCCACCGGGTCCAACGCCGGAGGTGGCCCTAGCGGCCCGGACGGTCTGGTCCTGTCGGCGTTGTCGGCCACGGGGGCGTGGGCTCAAACCTCGGTCGACGCCTGCCCGTCGGGGAAGGCGTCCTGCGGCTCGCAGGAGCAGGTGAGCAGGACCACCGACGGCGGCCAGACCTGGGCCCAGCTCGTACCCTAGCTAGCTTAGCTAACTAACTAGGGGCTCGGGCCCGGCGGCGGGGCCGGGTGTGGACATCAGGGCGGCGGCGGGCTACACTGTTTCGTTCGCCCAGGCGGGCTTGGGCGAGGGCCCCCGACCCCGTCACTGCCGGCCCCGTCACGCCCGCCCCCCGCCACACGCAACCTCCGAGGCAACCATCTTGAAAGTCCGTCCGTCCGTCAAGCCCATCTGCGAGCACTGCAAGGTGATCCGTCGTCACGGTCGCGTGCAGGTCATCTGCACCAACCCGCGGCACAAGCAGAGGCAGGGCTAGGAGTGGCCCGCATCGCCGGCGTCGACATCCCCCGGGAGAAGCGGCTGGAGATCTCCCTCACCTACATCTTCGGCATCGGCCGGACCGCCGCCGGCGCCATCTGCGAGGGTACCGAGATCGGGCCGGGCACCCGGGTGCGGGACCTGACCGACGAGGAGGTGACCCGCCTGCGGGCGTGGATCGACGCCAACCTCAAGGTGGAGGGCGACCTGCGCCGGGACGTCTCTCAGGACATCAAGAGGAAGATGGAGATCGGGTCCTACCAGGGCGTGCGCCACCGCCGGGGCCTGCCCGTCCGGGGCCAGCGCACCCACACCAACGCCCGTACCCGAAAGGGGCCCAAAAAGACGGTGGCCGGCAAGAAGAAGGTGCGCAAGTAGATGGCCAAGCCCAAGCCGGGCGGCCGGCGCCCCCGCCGCCGCGAGCGCAAGAACGTCACCTACGGGGTGGCCCACATCAAGAGCTCGTTCAACAACACCATCGTGTCGATCACCGACCTCGACGGCAACGTGCTGGCGTGGGCGTCGGCCGGCAACGTCGGCTACAAGGGCAGCCGCAAGTCGACCCCCTTCGCCGCCCAGCTGGCCGCCGAGCAGTGCGCCCGCCGGGCCATGGAGCACGGCGTCCGCAAGGTCGACGTGCTGGTCAAGGGCCCGGGCTCGGGCCGGGAGACGGCCGTCCGGTCCCTCCAGAACACCGGCATCGAGGTGTCGGGGATAAAGGACGTTACCCCGATTCCACACAACGGCTGCCGCCCAAAGAAGCGCCGGAGGGTCTGAGCAGATGGCCCGCTATACCGGACCGGTGTGCCGCCTGTGCCGCCGGGAAAAGATGAAGCTGTTCTTGAAGGGCCCCAAGTGCGACTCGATGAAGTGCCCGATCGAGCGCCGTCCCTACCCGCCCGGCGAGCACGGCCGGGACCGCATGAGGCAGGGCTCGGAGTACCTCACGCAGCTACGGGAGAAGCAGAAGGCCCGACGGGTCTACGGGGTGCTGGAAAAGCAGTTCCACAACCTCTACGAGGAGGCCAACCGCCAGTCCGGCATCACCGGTGAAAACCTGCTGCGGATGCTCGAGATGCGGGCCGACAACGTGGTCTTCCGGGCCGGGTGGGCGTCGTCGCGCTCCCAGGCCCGCCAGTTCGTGCGCCACGGGCACCTCCTGATCAACGGCCGGCGGGTCGACATCCCCAGCTACCGGGTCCGCAAGGGCGACGTGGCCTCGTTGCCGGGCAAGTCCCGGGAGCTTATCGTGGTCCGCCACAACATGGACACCATCGACCGCCAGGTCCCGCAGTGGCTGGAAAAAGGAGCCGACGGCTTCGAGGTGACCGTGCGCGATCTGCCCCTGCGAGAGCACATCGACGTCCCGGTGCGCGAATCCCTGATCGTAGAGCTCTACTCCAAGTAAACTCTACCGAGGCGCTCGCCTTGGTAAAGCCACAGTAAACTTTAAAAAGTGGACCGTAAACTTTAAATAGCCTTTAAATAGCACAGGGTCAACGAGGAAAGATCACCATGCTCACCATCCAACGCCCCACCGTCGAGCCCGTCGGCGACGAGGAGGACCACCGGCAGCGTTTCGCCGTGGGCCCGCTGGAGCCCGGCTTCGGCCACACCATCGGGGTGGCCCTGCGCCGGACCCTGCTCAGCTCGATCCCGGGCGCCGCCATCACCCAGGTGCGCTTCGACGACGCCCTCCACGAGTTCACCACGCTCAGCGGGGTCAAGGAGGACATCACCGACATCATCCTCAACCTCAAGGACGTGGTCCTGCGGATGGAGGGCGAGGGGCAGGCCACCGTGCGCGTCGACGTGCGGGGACCAGCCACGGTTACCGCCGGCGACCTCAGCCTGCCAGCCGACGTCGAGGTCCTCAACCCCGACCTGCCCATCGCCACCCTCAATGCCAGGGGCAGGCTGGCCGCCGACCTGACCGTCGAGAAGGGCCGGGGCTACGTGTCGGCCGACCGCAACAAGAAGTCCACGGTGATCGGGGTCATTCCCGTCGACTCCATCTTCAGCCCGGTCAGGCTGGTCGCCTTCCGGGTGGAGCCGAGCCGGGCGGCCCAGTCCGCCAACTACGACCGGCTGGTGATCGACATCGCCACCGACGGCTCCATGAGCCCCCGGGAGGCGCTGGCCTCGGCGGGCGACACCCTGCGATCCCTGGTGGGCCTGGTGGCCGACATGAGCGACGACCCCCAGGGCCTGGAGCTGGTCGACGCCGGGTCACTGGCGTCCAGCTCGCCCGACCTCGACCTGCCGATCGAGGACCTGGAGCTGTCGGAGCGGCCCCGCAACTGCCTGAAGCGGGCCCAGGTGAATTCCGTCGGCGAGCTCATCAACAAGACCGAGGACGACCTCCTGGCCATCACCAATTTCGGTCAGAAGTCGCTCGACGAGGTCCTGGTCAAGCTCGACGAGCGGGGCCTGTCCCTGCGTGGCAAGAAGGCCTGAGCCCGGTGGCCACGATACCCGGGCGCCCCAAGAAGGGCCGGCGGTTCGGCGGCGACGCCGCCCACCAGAAGGCGATGATGGGCAACCTGGTGGCGTCGCTCATCGCCGCCGAGGCCATCGTCACCACCGAGGCCAAGGCCAAGGCCCTGCGCCCGGTGGTCGAGCGCTGCGTCACCAAGGCCAAGAAGGCCCACGCCCACCCCGAGACCGGCGTCCACCGCCAACGCCTGGTGGTCGCCTTCATCCGGGACAAGGACATGGCCCACAAGCTCTTCGCCGACATCGGCCCCCGCTACGCCGATCGGCCGGGGGGCTACACCCGGGTGCTGAAGCTGGGCCCCCGCCACGGGGACAACGCCCCCATGGCCCGCATCGAATTCGTCTGAGATCCCCCTCCCGGCCACTGCTCGGAGGACGTTGGTGAAAGGGGTCGTGTCCCTCTTCAGCGCCGACGCCGGCCCTGACTTCCCGGCGGCCGTGCGGTCCGGGCCGGTGGTGCGCCTGGCCCTCACCTTGGCCTACGCCGGCGCCGGCTTCCACGGCTTCGCCGCCCAGCGGGGCCAGCGCACGGTGGCCGGCGTGCTGGCGGCCGCCGCGGAGAGGCACCTCCGCCACACCGTGGAGATCACCTGCGCCGGCCGCACCGACGCCGGCGTGCACGCCTGGGGCCAGGTGGTGAGCTTCGACGCCCGGGCCGACGTCGACCCGGGCGCCCTGGCCCGGGCGGTCAACCGGGCCCTGGGACCCGAGGTGGTGGTGCGCTCGGCGGTGGTGGCGGCCGACGGGTTCGACGCCCGGCGCAGCGCCACCGGCCGCCGGTACCGCTACGACGTGCTCAACGCCGCGGTGGGCGATCCGTTCCTGGCCCCGACCAGCTGGCTGGTGAGCGCCCCCCTGGACCTGCGGGCCATGCGCCTGGCGTGCGACCCCCTGGTCGGGGAGCACGACTTCTCGTCGTTCTGCCGGCGCCCGCCAGGCCAGGGGTCGCTGGTGCGCGCCGTGCGCCACGCCGGGTGGTCGCCGGCGCCGGGCACGGCGGGGTTGCTCCGCTTCGAGATCGAGGCGTCCTCGTTCTGCCACCAGATGGTCCGGGCGCTGGTCGGCACCCTGGTGGAGGTCGGCCTCGGGCGCCGCCGGGCGGGGGAGATGGCCGGCATCCTGAGGGCGGCCGAGCGCTCGGCCGCCGGCCGCCTGGCCCCTCCGCAGGGGCTGTGCCTGTGGGAGGTGACCTACCGAGACGGCGGCGGGCCGCCCAGGATCTCCCACCCTGCCGGGCTCCCCGGGCCTGAAGGTCGACCAAGGTCAGGCGTTGGTACTCCTCGCCTGGCGGCGAAGCCGTCGGGCGACGAGGAGCACGGCGGTCCCAGCGATGACGACAGGCCCGAACCAGAAGGCGACCAGCCCGATCCTGAGCAGGACCCACGTTCCGCCGATCAGGACGGCGACACCGAGGGCGCCGAGGGGGTCGTCGCCGATGACGAAGCTATACCAGAATCTGCCGAAACCCCTGAGCGCCTTGACCAACCACGACACTACAGCTCGGCGCCCATCGCCTCACGCGGGCTCGGACCGAGCATCCCGTGTCGGGCCGCCAGGGCGAGGCCCATGGTGAGCCCCAGGTAGGCGGCGTACAGCCAGGCCAGACTGAGCCGGCCCGCTGGCCAACCCACACCGAGGCCTTCCATGGCCCAGAACGTGCCGAAGGTGGAGATGAGCCCACCCACCGCGAACTTGAGGCTTCGCCCGGGCACCTTCCTCAGCTGGTTGACGGAGGCCAGCCCGAGCCCGCCGATGATCAAGAAGGCGGCGGCGGCGCCGGCGATGGCGTCGAGGTACCCGCCCTGACCGCCGCGGGACCCGGCACCGAAGGCGATCACGATGAAAGCCACCTCGAGCCCTTCGAGAGTGACGCCCTTGAAGGCGAGGAGCCAGGCTGTCCAGTCGAAGGTGTTGGCGGAGGCGGCGCCGGCGGAGGCAGCCTCGTCGTCCTCCTTGCCACCGGTGAAGCCGTCGGCGGCCACCCCGACCACGCCCTTCTGCAGCCACTGCAACCCGAAGGTGAGGAGCAGGGCGCCGATGGCGACGCGAAGCGGGTCGATAGGGACGAGGGACAGGGCCTGTCCCAGTCCGGCGATCAGCGCGGCGAGGACCACCAGCCCGCAGGCCGCCCCGATGATCGTAGGGCGCCACCGACGAGTGGTGCCGACGCCGACGACGATGATGGCCATCTCGGTCACCTCGACGGCGCAGGCGATGAAGGAACCGATCAGAACGGCGCCGATGGTCAGGCTACCCACAGGAGTTGAGATGCCCCACCGTGTGGGTGCCCAAACGCCGGCGACGGCCCCGACCGGGATCAAGGGCCCATGGTCGCTCCGTTTGACGAGCCTAGGCCCTACGCCCGGTCAATCAGATGTCCGGAAGGTCAGATGTCCGGAAGGCTAGTGGCCACAGATGGCGAAGGTGAGCGGATTGTCACGCTGCGACCGGGTCACCAGGCCGGTGGTCAGGCCCGGCCGGGTGGACAGGGTGACCGTGTAGGAGCAGTTGACCCACGTGCTGGTGTCGACCGGGATCGTGCCCCACCCGCCCCGGGGCGGGTCGACCGTGACGCCCAGGCTGCTGCCCGTCGGGGTGAGCACGTCGGGGTCGGACAGCCCGCTGGGCACCAGCCCGCAGCCGGTGATCTCGACTGACCACGACCCGGCGTCCATCTCCTCATGGTCGGCGGTGAACTCGATGCCGAGGGTCCTGTCGATCGGGGTGCAGCAGCCGGTGGCGTACTCGACAAACCACAGGTCGGTGACCTCTGACCAGTTGTTGATCCGGATGGACGCCAGCCCGTTGGAGTAGTCGGGGGCGGCTCCGCCGTCGACGGCGGCCACGGTGGCGGTCCTGGTGGCCTGGAAGGTCATGGCCAGGGTCGTCCCCCCGCCCTGGGTCGGTGCCTGGCCAGCCCCGGTGTCAGGTGTGGGGACCCCACCCGGGACCACCCCGGTGGTGGCGAAGCCGAGGAGCGTGAAGAACCCTCCCCCGATGGCCTCGGGGTCCACGGCGACCCACCCGTTGGCGTCGGGGCTCACCACCGCCACCGGAGGCGGCACCCAGGGCGATCCCGGTGTGGGGACGGGCCCGGGCAGGGGAGCCGGGGCGCCCGTGCCGCCGGCGCCGGCGATCCTCACCGTCTGGACGGTGGGCACCAGCACGGCTCCGGCCACGGTGCCGACCTTTTGCGGCCAGGGCACGTAGCGGCCGGCCTCGACCGGGGCCGAGCTGGTGATGGGCACCGGCCCCGAGCCCAGGTCGTACAGGAAGCGGTAGCTCATGGCCACCCCGGCAAAGGCGGGCGAGGTGGACGGGCAGAACCCACCCAGCCGCAGGTCGTGGTAGAAGGCAAAGCCGGCGCCCCCCCAGGTGCCGGCGGCGTTGGTCCGGCCGGTGGCGTCGATGTCCGAATCGATGTTGACGTCGCCGACCAACCACCACAGCGGATCGAGGGTGGGATCGGGGCACACGCAGGTGCAGAGGCGGGTGCAGTGCCGGGAGCAGATCCAGTGGCACAGCTGGATGCAGAACCGCTCCAGTCCCAGCTCGGCGACGGCGGCCCCGAGCTCGGTGGCGTCGCCGGCGCCGGCGGCGGCGTCGAGGCGGGCCAACCCCAACGGCTGGGCGGCCAGGCGGGCCGTGGCGTCGGCGAAGGCGAAGGCCTCGGAGAGGGGATCACCGACCCCCGGCACCGGGACCGGGACCGGCCGGCATGCGAGCACGCACAACCTCAGGCATCGCCAGGTGCAAAACCACTCGCACACCAGCTTGCACCCCACACCCACACCGGCCTGGGCGACGGCCCCCTTCATGCCCCCGCAGTCCCCGGCGGCGGCGGCCTCGGCGGCCTCGGCGAAGGCGCTCTCGTCGGCTCGCAGGCGGGCTATGGCGTGGCCGGCCCGGACCAGCTCGTCCACCAGGTGCACCGCTGGCACCGGTCCGGGGGCGCACACCACCCGGCAGATCAGCCGGCCGCGGATGGTGCACGCCCAGTGGCACAGCAGGTGGGCGAACGGGGCGATGCCGAGCTGGCTGACCAGGGCGGCGAACCCGTCCCGGTCCCGCCCTGCCACCGCGTCCGCCAGCCGCTCCACCAGCTCCTCGTCTCCGGTGATCCGCTCCACCACGTCCGCCCAGGCCCGGGGCTCGGGCACCTCGCCCTCCGGGGGTGCCCCGGCCAGCTCCAGGCACGCCAGGACGCACTCCTTGCTGCGCACCCACTCGCACACCAGCCGGCAGCGGTCGGCCACCTGGCGCTCGGCCAGGAGCCGTCTGAAGGACTCGCCGTCAGCGGCCCGGAAGGCGTCGAACAGGGCGCGGAACCGGTCTTCGTCGTCGGCGAACCGGGCAATTGCGTCACCGGCGCGCTGAAGATCTTGGTCGGGACCTTCGATATTCATCTTGGCTTCCTTTCGAGGCGCTGCCTGCCTGCGGAAAGCGGAACGGTAGCGACGACGCCAACCGGAATCAAGGGTCCGAGGGAAGAAATCGCGGAATTGTCCGAAAGTCTGATCAGGGTCGCTCAGTTGACGAGCTGGACCTGGTACCCCGAGGCCCCGAGGGCGTCGACTATCTCCCGGTGATGGGCCCGGTCCCGGGTCTCGAGGGTGAGGGCCACCTCGACCTGGTCCAGTCCCAGGCTGAAGCCGCTGCGGTGATGCTCGACGTCGAGCACGTTCAGGTTCATCTGGGCGACCCGGGCCGTCAACCCGGCCAGGGCACCCGGCCGGTCGGCCATCACCACGCGCAGGACCAGGTAGCGGCCGGCGGCCGACAGGCCGTGGTGGACCAGCTTGGTGAGCAGCAGGGGGTCCACGTTGCCGCCCGACAGGACGGCCACCACCGGGCCGGACCCCGCCACCTTGCCGGCCAGGACGGCGGCCAGGGCGGCCGCCCCCGACGGCTCGACCACCGCCTTGGCCCTCTCCACCAGCAGCAGCATCGCCGCGCTGATCTGCTCCTCCTCGACGGTGACCATCTCGTCGACGAAGGCACGGGCGTGGGCCAGGGTGAGCTCGGAGACCGATCCGACGGCGATCCCGTCGGCCATGGTGGAGACCCGCTCGAGCATGACGCAGCGGCCGGCGGCCAGGGCCCGGGTCATGGTGGGCGCGCCCGCCGCCTCCACCCCGACCACCCTGGTGCGGCGCCCGGCGGCGGGTGTCGGGCTGGCGGCCAGGGCGGCTCCCACCCCGGCGATGAGGCCACCGCCGCCGACGGGGACGACCACCACCTCGGCGTCGGGGGCGTCGTCCACCAGCTCGAGCCCGAGGGTGCCCTGGCCGGCGATCACCACGGCGTCGTCGAAGGGAGGGACGTAGACGGCGCCGGCGGCGGCGGCCCAGTCCCGGGCGGCGGCGATGGCCTCGTCCAGGCCTTGGCCGGCCAGGCGCACCTCGGCGCCGTAGGCCCGGGTGGCCTCGACCTTGGGCAGCGAGGCATTGGCCGGCATGAAGATGGTCGCCCGCCGGCCGGTGAGGGCGGCGGCCAGGGCCACCCCCTGGGCGTGGTTCCCGGCCGAGGCGGCCACCACCGCCACCCCAGGGGCCAGCTGGTGCAGGCGGTTGTAGGCGCCGCGGATCTTGAACGACCCGGTCCGCTGGCGGTGCTCGGGCTTGAGCAGCACCGGCCGCCCGGCTAGCCGGCTGAGCGAGTGGGACGGCTCCAGGTTGGTCGGCCGCAGCACCGGTGTCACCCGACGGCGGGCGGCCACCAGCTCGTCCAAGCTGATCACTGCGGCGCCGGCCGCCGGGGCCGCCCCCGGTTTGGGCTGGGCGGCCCGCCGCGTGTAGAAAGAGGCCCGGTGACAGTGATCTCGGCCTCGGGGGCCATCGACGAGCCACGCCTGATCCGCCCGGTCGACCCCGCGCAGTACCGGCCGGCGCTGATGAACGTGGGCGTGATCGTGTGGCTGGCGTCGGAGCTGATGTTCTTCAGCGGGCTCTTCGCCACGTACTTCACCCTACGGGCGGCGACGCCCGTGTGGCCTCCCAAGGGCGACGAGATCGACGCCGTGTCGGTGGGAGCGGCCACGATCATCCTGGTCCTGTCGAGCTTCACCATGCAGATGGCGGTCCACCGCACCATCCGGGATGACAAGCGGGGCTATTTCGGCTGGCTGGCCCTCAGCTTCGGCCTCGGCGCCCTGTTCGTCGGCCTGCAGGTCTCCGACTACATCGGCCGGCCGTTCCCCCTCGACCAAAACGCCTACACGTCGTGCTTCTACGTACTGACCGGGATCCACGCCGTGCACGTGACGGGCGGCCTGGGCGGCATGGTGGTGATGGGCTTCCGGGGGCGGTCCAAGAAGTTCGGCCACCGCACCGCCCCCTCGGTCGAGTTCCTCTCCTACTACTGGCACTTCGTCGACGTCGTGTGGATCGGCCTCTACTCGATGATCTTCCTCCTCAAGTGACGGCTCCCCGATGATGACGGGTCGCCGCCGGCGGGCCGCCGGCCCGGCGCTGGTGGTGGCCATGGCTGCGGCGTCCTTCGCGGTGATGGCCTTCGGCGCCGGATCGGGTGCGGCGGCGGGGCGCTCCGGCGCGGCGACCGTGGTCGCCGGCCAGGCGACCGTCGACCCGGTGCAGGCGGGCGCTGCCCTCTTCGTCGCCCATTGCTCCAGCTGCCACGCCGACCGCGGGGTGGGGAGCCAGAAGGGCCCGTCCCTCGTCAGCGCCGGGGCGGCTGCCGCCGACTTCTACCTTTCCACCGGGCGGATGCCCCTCAACGAGCCGGGCGACCAACCGGTGCGGCGCAAGCCCTTCTTCGACCAGGCCCAGATCGACGACCTGGTCGCCTACGTCGCCGCCCTGCCCCAGATCAACGGCCAGCCGACCAGCGCCGGCCCCGCCATCCCCAACGTGTCGCCCACCTGCGACACCGGCGGCGGGGCGGGCAACGTGGCCAACGCCCAGTTCGGTGACTACGGCTTCGAGGGCTCCGGCGGCCAGGGCGGCGGCCTGGGCGGCCATGGTTCGGGGGCCTGCACCACCCTCGCCGAGGGACTCCAGCTGTTCTCCCTCAACTGCGCCCAGTGCCACGACGCCTCCGGATCGGGAGGCATGATATCCAAGGGCAACCTGGTGCCCAGCCTGCAGAAGGCCACCGCCACCCAGGTGGCCGAGGCCATCCGCGTCGGCCCGTCCCCCATGCCCATCTTCGGTCCCCAGCAGCTAAACGACCAGCAGGTCTCGGCCATCGCCGACTACGTGCAGTACCTGCGCAGCCCGGCCAACCGGGGCGGCCTGGGCATCGCCCACTTCGGCCCCGTGCCCGAGGGCTTCGTCGGGATCGTGATCGGGCTGTTCGTCATGCTCGTAGCCACGCGCCTCATCGGGACCAGAGAATGACCACCACCGACCAGCCTGCCCTGCGCGCCGACGCCCTGGAGGACGACGAGCCTCCCCGGCCGGCCGACATCCCCCCCGACCAGGACGACACCTGGTACCGCTTTCGCGACGACTCCGAGGGGGCCCGGAGGGCCGAGCTGCGCGTCGCCGCCTGCTTCGCGGTCACCGCCGCCACCAGCGTGGCCCTGGCCGCCGTCTACGTGCTGGGCGGCCAGCCCCAGGCCGAGGGTGCGCTCCTGTTCTTCGCCTTCATGGGCCTCGGGGTCGGGTTCGTCCTGTGGGCCCGTGACCTGCTACCGGGCCACGACATCGCCGCTCCCCGGGGCGACCACTCGAGCAGCGCCCAGGTCCGGCGGGCGGTGGTGGCCTCGCTCAACCGGGGCCTCGATCCCATGGTGGAGCGCCGGCTCCTGCTCCGGGCCCTGAGCGTGGCCGGGGGGATATTCGGCCTGGCCTTCGCCTTCCCCATCGCCTCCTTCGGCGAGCGCCCCCACAAGTACCTGTTCCACACGGCGTGGACGCCTGGCACCCGCCTGGTCACCGAGGACGGCCGGCCGGTCAAGGTCGGGGACCTGGGGGTGAACGGGATCATGACGGTCTTCCCCGAGGGGGTGACCGACGACAACGGCCTGGCCTCGTCCCAGACGGTGCTGCTCAACCTGGGCAACCTGGACTTCGAGGTCTTCCCCGGCCACGCCGACTGGTCCCCGATCTACGACGGCCAGCGCTACGTGGGCTTCTCCAAGGTGTGCACCCACGCCGGCTGCCCGGTGGGCCTGTACAACCGGGAGAGCTACCAGCTGGTCTGCCCGTGCCACCAGTCCACCTTCGACGTGCTGGGCCGGTGCAACCCGGTGTTCGGGCCCGCCTCCCGCTCGCTGCCCCAGCTGCCCATGGCCGTGGACCCCGACGGCTACCTAATCGCCCGCAGCGACTACACCGAGGCGGTCGGTCCCGGCTTCTGGAACCGGGGCAACGGCTTGAACGGGGTGCAGCCGGCATGACCACCACCAGCTCCCGCCAGGGAGCCCAGAAGCGCAACGAGGTCGAGGCCATGGCTCTCGACGAGCTCGACGATCGCCTGGGCTCCTCCCACTGGCTCCGCTCGGCCATGGACAAGATCTTCCCGGACCACTGGTCGTTCATGGTCGGCGAGATCGCCATGTACACCCTGGTGATCCTCATCATCACCGGCGTCTACCTGACCGCCTTCTACCACGCCTCCAACACCATCGTCACCTACCACGGCTCGTACAAGCCGCTCGACGGCGTACGCATGACCGAGGCCTACCAGTCGGTCATCAACATCTCCTTCGACGTGCGGGCCGGCCTGGTCATGCGCCAGATCCACCACTGGGCGGCGGTGGTCTTCCTGGCCGCGGTGGCGTTCCACATGTGCCGGATCTTCTTCACCGGGGCGTTCCGCAAGCCCCGGGAGACCAACTGGCTCATCGGGCTCAGCCTGCTGCTGCTGGTCATGCTCGAGGGCTACACCGGCTACTCGCTGCCCGACGACCTGCTGTCGGGCACCGGGGTGCGTGTCGTCTACTCGATCATCGAGTCCATACCGCTCATCGGGACGTGGCTGGCCTACGTCATCGTCGGCACCACCTACCCGGGGCCCAACATCCTGTCCCGGCTGTTCGTGATCCACGAGTTCCTCTTCCCGGCGATCATCGTGGCCCTGCTCGGTGCCCACCTGTCGATCCTGTGGCGCCAAAAGCACACGGACTTCCCCGGGCCGGGCAAGACCGAGCACAACATCGTGGGCAGCCGGCTGTGGCCGCAGTACGCCATCAAGTCGGGCGGCCTGTTCATGGTCGTCTTCGCCGTGCTGGCCGCCCTCGGCGGTCTGGTCCAGATCAACCCCATCTGGATCTACGGCCCGTACAACGCCTTCGCGGTGAGCGCCGGCTCCCAGCCCGACTGGTACGTGGGCTGGCTCGACGGAGCGGTGCGGCTATGGCCCCACTGGGAGTTCCGCTCCTTCGGCCACGAGATCGCCAACCCGTTCTTCCCCGGCATCCTCATGCCCGGCATCGTCTTCACCCTCATGTACGCCTGGCCGTCGATCGACCGCCGGCTGTTCCACGACTACGCCGAGCACAACCTGCTCGACCGCCCACGCGACAACCCGCTGCGCACGGCGGTCGGCGTGGCCGCCGTCACCTTCTTCACCGACCTCACCCTGGCCAGCGCCACCGACCTGCTCGGCAACAACCTCCAGGTGCCCTTCGAGCGCCTCATCGAGATACTCCAGTACGGGGCGTTCGTCGGTCCCCTGGTGACGGCGACCATCGCCTACAAGGTCTGCAAGGCCCTCCAGCGGACCCGGACCCACCCGATCAAGAAGCCGACCGGCGGGGTGATCATCCGCACCGCCGACGGCGGGTACCACACCCTAGGCGAGGACCACGGCGCCCACGCCGGCAACGGCGCCCACGGCGCCGACACCACCGCGTCCAACGGCGGGGTGGCCGGCGGGGCGGCCGGCGGCCAGGACGCCGACGGCCGGGACGCCGACGGCCGGGCGGCCAGCGGGGACGGGGCCAGCACCGACGGGGCCAGCGGCAACGGGGCGGAGG
>JBOGGP010000016.1:0-19662 GCA_050744105.1 Acidimicrobiales bacterium | reverse complement strand
GCCGCTGACACCGGTCCGGGAAGGCGCGACGGCGTCGTCGGCCACCAACCCCGGACCCTCGGGCGCCGCCGGCGGCCAGGGACATCCGCTCCTCGACCCGGTCCCGGAGCCCGGCGAGGTGAGCGATCGACACGGGCGACACCGCGATGGTGCGCGCCTTGGCCGTCTTGGTGTTCGGGCGGATCCGGACGCCGTCCTCGCCGGTCGTGACGGTCCGGCTGATCGTGAGGACACCTCGCTCGAAGTCGATGTCCCGCCAGCGCAGTCCGAGGGTCTCTCCCCGACGGCCACCCTCCTCGGCGGCGATCCAGAGGAACACGAGGAAGTCGGGGTCGTGCTCCTCGGCGGCGAGCAGCAGCCGGGCGGTCTCCTCGACCGTCGGCGCCAGACGGGTCGAGGGCGGAACGGCCGGCGGCGGGACTCGCATCACCGGGTTCGTCTCGACGTACTCCATGGCGGCGGCGTAGGACATGACCGCCGACAGGACGGTCCGCACCTTGCGCACGGTTGCCGGGGCGAGGCGTCCCCCGTCGGTCAGCTCGCGGAGGAAGGCGGCGATCAGGCGGGGCCGCAGCTCGCTCACCTTCCGGGCGCCCAGGACGGGCAGGATGTGGTTCTCCAGGTTGTCCCGGTAGTTGACCGCCATCGTCGCCGCGATCCTCGGGTGGCCCACCACTGGTCCACGAGCTCGGCCAGTGTGATGTTGCCGGCGACGCTGTCCTCGGCCTCGATCCGCAGCTGACGCCCGAGCCGGACGGCGTCGCGCTCGGTACGGGCCGACCCGGACAGCTGCAATCGCCGACCGGTCAGGGGGTCCCGGCCGGCCTGGACCACCACCCGCCACCGACCGCCACGCTTCTGGATCATCGTCCACCTCCGCTGACAGCTGCTGACAGCTCACCTCCGATCGGAGAGTTGCTGACAGATTTGCTGGGTCTTCTGCCCCTTCCGTGGGTCGATTTGGATTCTGGGGTGAGTTTGCTCGCGATTGGAATGCGGGGTGAGTTATTCATTGCGGCGCGGTGCGGCTGTCCCGCGTTCAAGCAGATCAGGTGTATTACTCTGTCCCGACAACAACCGGAGCGCAGCGGAGGGCGTTAGCCAGGGGGCCCGGGGGGGGCCCCCGGAGGCCGATACCGCCGGGGGTGATCAGGCGGCGCGGCGGCCGGGCAGGTCGGGGCAGCAGCCGCCCAGGTCGAGCATGGCCATGGCGATGAGCGCCTCGGGGTCGCTGTAGCCGAACGCCACTCGCTGCAGGAGCCGGATCTTGGTGCTGACCGACTCGACGCGGGCGTTGGTCAGCCCGTGGGTCAGTGCCGCCTCGATCGCGCTGCGGTATCTCCGGATGGAGCGGGCCAGGGCGACGAAGGCGGGGATCTGGCAGCGCCACGCCCACGCCAGCCACGACTTCAGCAGGGCGATATCCTCCTCGCCGCGCAGCCTGAACACCAGCCGCAGCTGCTCCTTCAACAGGTAGGCCCGGTACAGCCTGCCGTTGGCGGCTGCCACCCAGGCCAGTTTCGCCTTCTGGCTGGCGGTCAGGTCCTCAGGGTTCTTCCACAGGGCGAACCGGGCGCCCTTGAGGTCGCTGGCGTGACCCTTCATGCCGTCCTTGCGGGCCGCGTTCCACACCTCCCGGCGGACCTCGTCTAAGGCGTCGGTGGCCCATTGCACCGTATGGAGCGGGGCCATGCACGGGTCCGCCGCCGGGCACCGGGCGTGGACGACGTCGCGGATCCACTCCGCCCCGTCCGCCGACACCAGCTTGACCTTGGCGCAACGCTGTTCGCCCAGCGTCTCGAAGAACGCCTCCAGGGTCTTCTTGTCCCGGCCCGCCTTCGCCCACACCAGGCTCCCGCTGTCATGGTCGACGACGACCACCAGGTACTTGTGCCCTTTTCTGGGGTCGGGAGTGTGCGTCGTGGTGGCTGAGCCGGGCCGATCAGGTCACGCACACGTGTGCGCCAGAATAGGCGGCAGGGAAGGAAGGATGGCTGACCAGGCCCGTTGACCGTTCACCCGCCGCGCACGTAGGCAGAAAAGTCTCGCACGGAGCTTCGAAGACCGCCTCAGGCGCACACCAGAGCAAAGGATTGGATCCCCTGAAAAGTGCCCCTTCTTGTAGCTGATCTCGTCGATCCCGATGCGGGTCAGGCCCTCCAGGGGATCCCTGACGGCCCGGGCGTCGGCCACCACCCGGCCGGCGATCGACCCGACCGTGCGCCACGCCACCCGCATCACCTCGGTGACCACCGACTTCGAGCAGTGCGTCGCCAGCCACGCCGCCATGTCGTCGAGCATCCGGGTGTGGCCGGCGCCGTGACGCGCCCAGGGCACCGACGCCACCACCACCCCATGATCGGGACAGCTCACTCTCGGCGCGTCGGCCTCCAGCCAGGTCACCACCGTCCCCAGATGCAGACTCCGCCACCGCCGCCGGCCCGCCCCCCGGTCATGGCCCGGGCAGCGCACCTGGCAGACCCCCCAGCGGCGGGTCGCCCCTTTGCGGGGCCGGCCCGACGCCACGATCACCCCGTCGCCCTCGTCGAAAACAACCTGGTCGACCACGGTCGCCTCGACACCGAGCAATCGTTCCCATAGCTTCGCGTTCCGCACGCCGTCTCCTCTCCCGGTCCTGGACCTTCAACAGCCCAGAAACCTAGGAGGGGAGCGGCGTGTCGCCGCGGATGGTCTACTCAGCCACCCACGGAAGAGTCAGAAGAGCCGCAAATGCTGACAGTCAGAGTATCGCTCGCCCGGGACAGCTGTCCTGCACCACCCCTGAGCAGGACTTCTGCCTGGCTGGCTGGCCTGGCTGGCTGGCTGGCAGCCCCAACGGGATTCGAACCCGTGCCTCCACCTTGAGAGGGTGATGTCCTAGGCCGCTAGACGATGGGGCCGGGTAGCGCAGCGGCTGAGCCTAGCCGTCGTCGGTGGTCAGCGGACCGTGCTCCCGGCAGAGGGCCGACCACCCGGCGGGTGTGATCACCACGGCTAGGCGTCGGCCGCAACCCGGGCAGTAACGATCGGGCTCCAGGCGACCGCGGCACTTGCCCTCGGTCGGGCACCGCCCCTGCAAGCGACCGCAGCCGGTGCAGTGGTCCATGCCTACAGCACGGCGGAGAGGGCCCCGATCGGCATCTGCAGGTCCCGCAGCATGGCCAGGTCCTCCTCGGGGGCTCGGCCCAGCGTGGTCAGGTAGTTGCCGACGATCAGGGCATTTATCCCGCCGGCCACGCCCATGGCCTGCAGGTCGCCCAGGGTCACCTCCCGCCCGCCGGCATAGCGCAGCACGGTCCCGGGCAGGCCCAGCCGGAAGAGGGCTATCCAGCGCAGCGCGTCAAGTGGGGCCAGCTTGGAGCGAGCCGCGAGTGGGGTTCCGGGCCGGGGGTCGAGGAAGTTGACCGGGACCTCGGCCGGCCCCAACTCGGCCAGCTGGCCGATCATCTCAAGACGCTGGCTCCCGTCCTCCCCGCATCCGAGCAGGACCCCGCTGCAGAGCTCCATTCCCGCCGACTGCACGTCGCGGCAGGTCTGCCAGCGCTGTTCCCAGGTGTGGGTGGTGACGATCTCGGCGAAATGGGAGCGGGCCGTCTCCAGGTTATGGTTGTAGCGGTG
The DNA here is from genome assembly GCA_050744105.1 of Acidimicrobiales bacterium. Taxonomy (GTDB): domain Bacteria; phylum Actinomycetota; class Acidimicrobiia; order Acidimicrobiales; family Palsa-688; genus JBOGGP01. The sequence goes on along the minus strand of JBOGGP010000016.1, from coordinate 16,044 downwards.
GACGCCGCCTTCGGCCAGCCGGGTGGCCTGGCCCGGGGCCAGGATGCCGGCGGACACGGCCACGTTGAGACCGGTCTCGGCCCTGACGAGCGGCACCAACTCCAGGAGGCGGACCATTGTGCGCTCGTCGGGACCGCGCACCGCCAGTACCAGGCAGAACTCGCTGGCACCGAGGGCGGCCGTCTCCCCCGCCGCTGCCAGCACCCGGTCGGTGTCGAGGAAAGGGGTGGCGAGGACCGGCGTGTCCCACCGCGACGACTGGGCGCAGAAGTGGCAGTTCTCGCTGCATCCTCCCGTCCGGGCCGACAGAATGCCCTCTATCTCCACCCCCGGACCGCACCACGCCAGGCGCACCTCATGGGCCAGAGCGGCCAGGCTGGCCACCGCCTGGTTGGGTACGGCGGCCAGGCGGGCCAGCTCGTCGGGACCGAGCCGGCGCCTCTGGCCCACCAGGGCGTCGCCGGCGGCCGCCATCAGGTCGAGGTAGACCGGCACAGCCATCCCCGGTGATGCTAGACGTCTACGAACTGACCACTCGGGCGGTCAGGTTCGTGGGCCGGCGGGGAAGCGGTGACAAAACCGACAGGTAGCACATCCCGGTGGCCGAGTAGCCCGAGGTCGCCCCCCGGGACAGGATGCACACCGCCACCGGTCTGGAGGTCGACGATGTTCCAGGCAGTGCCACCCGATGTCACGGCGCGAAGACTGACGACGTCTTCGAGCATCTGGTCGTCGAGCAGCTGGGAGAGAAACCACCCCATGGGCGTGTACCCGAACGGTCCAGGCGCGGGCGCCGTCCTGGTGTGGCCGGCGCCGGCGAGGACCACGACGGCGCAGGGGGAATGTCGGAGGACGGCGGCGGCGAGATGGTCGGCCATCATCTCGTCTCGGTCGGTGGCAAGGCTGCTTCCATTCCAGGGGTCGATCGCAGTGACGGCCACCAGGTTGCCCGAGGGCCAGAGGTGCCGGAGGCTGTCCAGCAGATCGGCCATGGCGACGCTCGATCGTCCGTCCTGGTATCGCCGCGGTCGACGCCAGAACCCGCCGCTTCTGAGCCGGTCCGCCGGGCGGGCGCCGGCCGGGGCCGGGGTCGGGGTCGGGCTCGGCCAAGAAAGTGTCAAGGTTGGGCTGGTCGTGGGCGGGGAGCTCGAGGCCGATGTGGATAGGAGCCCCCGCGGTCACGTACCGGCGCGCTACGTCGGCGACGAGAGCGGGCATCTCGACGGTGCCGTGGGTCTCGCCGATCAACACGACACGCCCGGGCCTGAGAAGCTCTATGACTCGGGCCCGCCGCTGCCTGGCGCGGAGCATCGACGACCGCGCCGGTCCCAGGTCCAGGATCGAGTCCCATCGAGTGCAACATAGGCCGGCTGAGCATGAGGTACCCGACCCAATCTACGACCGCTAACCCGACACCACCTTTCGCCTGGCGACCCGGACGGCGTCTGGGCCAACGGCGACCATGTCGCCGGGCCTGAGCTGGCGGCCTCGCCTGACCTCGGGGCGGCCGTTGACCCGGACGGAGCCCGCTTCGAGTAGCCGGCGGGCGTCGGCTCCCGACGCGGCCAGGCCGGCCAGCTTCAGGAGCTGGCCGAGCCGGATGGAGTCGGTGTCGATGGTCACCGGCCGCTGCGTCATGGCCGGCGCTGCCTTCTGGTAACGGGATCTAGTGCCGCGTCAGCCAACGTTGGCAGCGTAGGTCCACAACCTGGCCAGGCTGACAATCGTGCACTGATGGGCACGTTGGTGTCGATCGGAGGTGTGTGGTGGCTCGGGAAGGTTTGCAGGTTGGGGGCCATCTCCAGTGACGAGGGGATTCGACTGTTGCGGATCGTGCGCCGCAGTTCAGGTTCGGTGGTCACCTGGCGGCGTGCGCAGATGGTGTTGCTGTCGGTGCAGGGCATGGACGTGGCCGGGATCGCCAAGGTGACCTTCACCAGCCCGGACCGCGTTCGCGAGGTCATCAACAGAGTTCAACGAGGACGGGTTCGACTCGCAGTACCCGAGGTACGCGGGCGGCCGGCCCCCGACGTTCACGCTGCCGCAGCGCCAGGCGATCAGAAGACCGCCTTGTCCCGCCGGGCCGACCATGGCCTGCCGTTTTCAACGTGGAGCCTGTCCAAGCTGGCCGAGGTCCTCGTTGCTGAGGGGTGGTCGACGACATCAGCCACGTGGGCCTGCGGGTCCTGCTCCGCAATGAAGAGGTCCCGTTCCAAGCCGTGAAGACCTCGAAGCCGTCAGCCGACCCGGACTACGAGGCCAAGAAGAACCGGGTACTGGAGCTCTACGACATTGCCGAGGGCAAGGCGGCGTGGGCGCCGGTGGCAAGACGCAACTCGAAGGGCTCGACCACCCCGCCGAGGCGACGCCGGATCCGGGCCACCTACAAGCGAGCTCAAGGGCGTCCGTCACCTCCTCGCAGCGTTGGATATGAACCGGGACCGCCCCTACGGGCACATCAAGGTCAACAAGAAGCCCACGACGTTCCTGGAGTTCTGCCGCTACCTGCGTTCGTTGGGACTCCCGGCATGAGGTGCGCATCGCTATCGTGATGTACAACTTCAGCCCGCACCCTGTCGACCAGGAGGGACAGCCGGGTCGGCGACTGGGCGGCCGTGCGCAACGTGGAGTTGGCGTATGTTCCCAACAACGCCTCGTATCTCAACCGGATCGAGTGTCACCGCACGGCGTTGCGTACTTCGCGCTCGACGGCACCGACCACCGAAACCATGAGGAGCAGAGCACTAGCCGGCGGGGGCCACCTGGGCAGACAGGCGGGCGACGGTCCGGCGGCCGCAGCTATGGCACTCGACCGGGCCCTCGACGTAGCCGTCGCCGGGTGCCGCCGCCGACCACCACAGCTGGTCGAGAACGAGCGACTCCCCGCAGGTGCAGGCCAGGCGCCACAGCGTGGGAACGCCCGGCAGGGCCCCTTGCTCGTCCAGCAGGGCCTCGGAGCACAGGATCGGGGGCACCGGCTGCCGACGCAGGGCGAGGGCCACGGCATCGGAGGGGCGCCAGTCGAGGTGGCGAACGCCACCGTCGGGTAGTCCCAACACGACGTCGGCGGTGTAGGTCGAGCTGCCGGGCACCATGGCCACCACGACCCGCTCCAGGGTGGCACCCCACGCCTCGACCACCTGGGCGATAGCGTCGTGGGTCATCGGCCGGGGGGTGGCGGCGCCCGACTGGGCCACCTGGATGGCGGCCGCCTCGGGCCTGCCGACGTAGATGGCGAAATGACGGGGGCCGCCGACCTCCCGCAGCACGAAGCTGGAGATCCCGGTGTCCGGGTGCTGCCACACCCGCTCCACGGCGAGGGCCACGAGTCGGTCCGGACGGTCGGTCGGTGCATCCATGGTGTCCTCCTGGGTCCTGGTGCGCTTGCGGAGGAGAGCGCTCCGAGCGGACGTATAGGACTCACCGGTCCGGCGGGCGCGCTCGCGCACCAGCCGCTTGAACTTCATGTCCGCAGTCATGGGCCTCTCTCCGTGACCCGGCACCGACCCCCAGCGACCGGTCCCGGACCGTAGAAGCCGACTGCGACCCGAGGATGCGGTCCCCTTTGCCTCGCGTCGGGCCCGCTGGGAGAGCCCGGTGAGGTTCGGCGTCGAGTCTCGCCGTGGTCGATTCTAACCGAGCCGCTCCCGCCGTCAAGGAACAACGTCAAGGACCGGCCAGCCGGTAGGCGCGCCGGGCGTTTCCAGCCCCGATCAGCCGGGCGATGGCGAGCACCTCGCCGGCGTCGAGGCCCTCGACGGCCGACAGCGGCTCCAGGGCGGCCACCAGCGCCGTGCGGAAGCGGTGCGCCCCCAGGTAGTGCAGCTCGGCCAGTCCGTAGGCGTCGGAGGAGTAGAGCAGCTTGGTGAACGGCGCCAGCTCGAGGGTCTCGGCCAGCACCGCGCCCAGCCGGTGGCCGGTCAAAGTGGTGGCCAGGCCGACGTCGACGTGGACGTGGGGGAACACCCCGGCCAGGTAGGCAGCCTGGCGGTGGTAGGGGTAGGTGTGCAGCAGCATGACCGCACTGCCCGACCCGGCGGTGGCCCGGAGGAACGGCGTGAGCAGGGACGGGTCGGCCTGGTGGAGCACCTCGTCGGCGTCGCCGATCCCGGTGTGGATCTGCAGGGGCAGGCCGGTGTCGATCCCGGCCCAGAGGAGGTGGCGCAGCAGCACCGGATGGACCAGCCTCGGCGCCGGGCCGGAAGACCAGCCTGGCTCCCCTCCGCCGCCGGCGCCGGCAGGGGGCACGTGACCCAGCCACTCGGCGGCCGCCTCCGCCACTTCGGCCGGGCCAGGACGGGCGGGATCGAAGTCGAGGCCGTGGCGGTAGGCGATTATCGACTTGCAGGCCACCGGGGCGGGTTCGGCGGCCAGGCGGGCGGCGAGCAGGGCGGCGAAGCGGTCGGCGAAGCGGGCGGCGGAGGCCGGGCGGGCGTCAGAGTGGTCGGCCGGGCGGGCGGCGGAGGGGTCGGCCGGGCGGGCGGCGGAGGGGTCTGCCGGGCGGGCGGCGAAGCGGTCGGCGAAGCGGGCGGCGGAGGGGTCTGCCGGGCGGGCGGCGGAGGGAGGGCGGGGACCGGACGCCGACCCGCTGACCAGTTCCTCGGCCACCGCCTCCAGTCGCAACACCTCGTGGGCGGGGGCGCCGGCGACCCGGCTCATGGCGGCCAGGTCGGGCGCAAGCTGGCCCGGGGCGGCGAGACCGGTGTCGACCAGGACGGCATCCAGGGCGGCGGCCCCGAGGAAGCGCCGGGCCACCTCGGCGCCCCCGAGCTCGGCCCGGCGGGCGGCGTAGTCGGCCGGCCGGCACCCGGCCGGCAGGTCGAGGACCGGGGCGCACCACCGGCGCAGGGAGACACCGAGGAGGGTGTCCCATCCCCAGGGCCCCTCCGCCGCCTCGGTCAGGGACGACGCCAGCCCGGCCGGATCGAGATCGGCTTCGGCCCAGGCGTGGCAGTGGTGGTCCACCAGGGGGAGGAGGGCCGGAGAGCCGGCGCCCCCCGTGGTCAGTACCGCCACCGGGAGGCGGCCACGACCTCGTCGGCCGTGGCCCCGGCGAAGAGGGCGACCTCGGCCCGGCGCACGGCGGCGAACGTCTCGAAGAGGCGCCGCCCCATGGCCTGGGCCAGGACCTCGCTGGCCTCGAAATGCTCCAGCGCCTCCGACAGCGAGGTGGGCAGGCGGCCGCCCCCCACCACCGCCAGGTGGGCCTCGGGCAGCCCGGCGGGGTCGACCGTCACCTCCGGCGGCAGTCCCTTGCCCCCCGACAGCCCGGCCAGGCCGAGGGCCAGCACTGCGCCCACCACCAGGTAAGGGCTGGCGCTCGAGTCCAGGCACTTGACCTCGGCGTTGGCGGCCCACGACTCGGTGCCGGCCGAGCCGGTGACCAGGCGCAGCGCCGCCTCGCGGTTTTCCCGGCCCCAGCACTGCCAGGGGCCCGACCAGCGGCCGGGGACCAGGCGCTGGTAGCTGCCCACGCTGGGGGCGCCGACGGCCAGCAGGGCGGGCAGGCCCTCCAGGACGCCGGCCAGGAAGGACTCGGCCTCCCGGTCCAGGCCGTGGGGGCCGGGACCGCCAGCCATCAGGCTGTGCCCGTCACGCCACAGGCTCAGGTGGAGATGGCCGCCGTTGCCCACCCCTCCGGCGACGACGGCGGGCGCGAAGCTGGCCCGCATCCCGTGGCGCAGGGTCACCGCCCTGATCGTCTGGCGCACCAGGACGTTGGTGTCGGCCGCGGCCAGGGGGTCGGCGGCGGCCACCGACAGCTCGAACTGGCCCGGCGCGTACTCGGGGTGCAGCTGGTCCACGGCCACCGACTCGTCCTCCAGAGCCACCAGCAGGTCGCGGCAGTAGTCCGACAGGTCGACCAGGCGGCTCATCCCGTAGGCGGGCTCGGTGGTAGCTGGCACCACCTCGGGCCCAGGGCCGGAGCTGAGTATCCACTCGACCTCGAAGCTCATCCTGGCCGACAGGCCGGCGGCGGCGGCGGCGAGGACCATGGCCCGGACGAAGCTGCGCTGGCACAGCGGGTGGGCGGTGCCGTCCTGGCCCCGCCGGTCCACCGGCGCCCACGCCCACCCGGGCTGGGCGGACAGGCGGACCAGGCGGTCGAGGGCGGGCACCAGGCGCAGGTCGCCCACCGGCCCGCTCCGAGCTGCTCGCCGGGCGCAACCACATGGCCCGGGAGCTCCACGATGTCCTGGCCCACACCCTCTCCGCCCTGTCGGTCCAGCTGGAGGCCCTCGACTCGCTGGTGCGCGCCGGTCCCGGCACCCCCACCGAGGTGCTCGAGCACATGGACCAGACCAAGCGCCTGGTCCGCGACGGGCTCGACGAGGCCCGGGGAGCCGTCTACGCCCTGCGCGAGGACGCCTCCCCGCTGGCCGACCAGGTCCTCAGCCTGGCCGGGACGCGCCAAGCCTGCGTTGAGATCTGCGGCGCACCCCGCCGGATCGCTCCCGAGGCCTCGCTGGCCCTGTACCGGATCGCCCAGGAGGCCCTCACCAACGTCGTGAAGCACGCGCCCGGCGACGAGGCGCACGTCTGCCTGGGCTTCGAGCCGGCCAGGGTGACGCTGTCGGTGTCCAACCAACTGGACCAAGCTTCGGCGCCCGCCGGTCCGGGGCTGGCCGGTCCGGGGCTGGCCGGCTCGGGGCTAGCCGGCTCGGGGCTGGCCGGCTCGGGGGGTGGCTACGGGATCGCCGGGATGAAGGAGCGGCTCCTGCTGCTGGGCGGCCGCGTCGAGGCCGGTCCGAGCCCTCGGGGATGGCGGGTCGAGGCGGAGGTGCCGGCGTGAGGTGCCGGCGTGAGGGTGCCGGCGTGAGGGTGCCGGCGTGAGGGTGCCGGCGTGAGGGTGCCGGCGTGAGGGTGCCGGCGTGAGGGTGCCGGCGTGAGGGTGCTGATCGTCGACGACCAGAGGGTGGTGCGCGAGGGCCTGGCCACGATCGTCGGCAGCCTCCCGGGGACCGAGGTGGTCGGCCTGGCCGCCAACGGCGAGGAGGCTGTCTCCCTCAGCGACGAGCACCGGCCCGACGTGGTGCTCATGGACCTGCGCATGCCGGCCATGGACGGGATCGGCGCCACCGCGGCGATCCGCGACCGCCACCCTGGGACCCAGGTCGTCGTCCTCACCACCTACGCCGACGACGAGTCGATCATCGCCGCACTCTCGGCCGGAGCGGCCGGATACCTGACCAAGGACGCCACCCGGGACGACATCCGCCGGGCACTGGAGGCGGCCTCAGCTGGCCAGAGCGTGCTCGACCCGGTCGTGCGCTCGGCGCTGACCCGGGCGGCTCGAGCCAGCGCCGTCGGGGGCCGGCCACCGGACCGCCCTCCTGCCCTGCCCGACGGCCTGACCGCCCGCGAGGCCGAGGTACTGATCCTGATCGCCCAGGGGCGTTCCAACGCCGAGATCGCCGAGCAGCTGTACATCGCCGAGGTCACGGTCAAGACCCACGTCAACCGGATCTTTGCCAAGACGGCCAGCAGGGACCGCGTCCAGGCCGCCGCCTACGCCCACCGCAACGGGCTGGCCGGCTGACCGCCGGGACGCTCCTCGGGGAAGTGGCAGGCCACCAGGTGCCCGGGCCCGGCCGTGGCGAGCGCCGGCTCCTCCTCGGCACATCGCCCGGCGGCCCGGGGGCAGCGGGTCCGGAACCGGCAACCCGACGGGGGTTGCAAGGCCGACGGCATCTCACCTGGTGGAGCCCCGGAGGCCGGCTCTCCAGGAACGGGGCGGGCCGGGCCGGGGGGAGCGGGGCCGGGCGGAGCGGGGGCGGGGGGAGCGGGGGCGGGGGGAGCGGGGGCGGGGGGAGGCGGGGCGGGGGGAGCCGGGGCGGGGGGAGCCGGGAGAGCCGGTACGGCCCTGATCAGGCCGGCGGTGTAGGGATGGGCCGGGCGGTCGTAGACGGCGGCGGCCGGGCCGACCTCTACCAGCTTGCCCATGTACATCACGCCGATCCGGTCGGCGACGTAGCGCACGACGGCCAGGTCATGGGAGATGAAGAGGTAGGTCAACCGGTACCGGGACTGGAGGTCGATCATCAGATTGAGGATCTGGGCCCGGATGGAGACGTCGAGGGCGGAGACCGGTTCGTCGGCCACGATGAGGTCCGGGCGCAGGGCCAGGGCACGGGCCAGTCCCACCCGTTGGCGCTGCCCACCGGACAGCTCGTGGGGCCGGCGCGCCGCCATGTCGGGGCTCAGGCCGACCTCGTCGAGGAGACGGTCGACCTGGCCGCGGCGCCGGCGGCGGGCGCCGATGGCCTGGACGACCAGGGGTTCGCCGACGCTGTCGACGATGGTGGACCTGGGGTCGAGGGAGGCCAGCGAGTCCTGGAAGACCGGCTGGATGGACCGCCGGGCCCGGCGCAGGGCACCGGGGGCCATGGAGGCCAGGCTGGTCCCGTTGACCCGGACGTCGCCCGACGTCGGCACCTCGAGGGCGACCACCATTCGGGCGAGGGTGGTCTTCCCGCTGCCTGACTCGCCGACCAGGCCGAACGTCTCCCCCCGGGCCAACGCGAACGACACGTCCGACACGGCCTTGACCGACCCGGGCGAGCCCCCCCACAGGCGGCCCCCCACCGGGAACTCCTTGACCAGACGGTCCACCTCGAGCACCGGGCCACCCCCGTCCGGGCCGGGGGTCGCAAGCACCGGGGGCCGGTCTCGGCACACGACGGGCGCCGGCGGTGGGGGCCGGTCTCGGCACACGACGGGCGCCGGCGGTGGGGGCCGGTCTCGGCACACGACGGGCGGTGGCGGTGGGGGCCGGTCCCGGAGCACGACGGGCGCCGGCGGCGGGAGCGAGGCTGTGGCGCCGGTATTGACGGGGTGGTGGCAGGCGAAGGGGTGCCCGGCGGCCAACTGATCGGCGAGGGGCGGTTGGACGGCTTCGCACACGTCGGTGGCGTAGCGGCAACGGGGGGCAAACCGGCACCCCGACGGCCACGACCCGGCCTCAGGGGGGCGCCCGGGGATGGTGGCCAGGGGTTCGTCCCGGCCCTGGCCGGGGCGGGGCAGCGACGCCAGCAGCGCCTCGGTGTAGGGGTGGTGGGGAGCGGCAAACAACTCGGCGGTCTGCGCCTCCTCGACCACCCGACCGGCGTACATGACCGCCACCCGGTCCGTCCGGCCGGCGATCACCCCCATGTCGTGGGTGATGAGCAGCAGCGCGGTGCCCAGCCGGACTCGCAGGTCGTCGAGCAATTCCAGGATCTGAGCCTGGACGGTGGCGTCGAGCGCAGTGGTGGGCTCGTCGGCCAGCAGGAGGGGGGCGCCGCCGACCAGGGCCTGGGCGATGAGCACCCTCTGGCGTTGGCCGCCCGACAGCTGGTGGGGATAGGCGGCCATGCGTTCCTCGGGCCGGGGCAGGCCGACCAGGGCCAGGACCTCGAGGGCCCGGGCCCGGGCCGGGGCCCTCCGGGCTCGCCTGGGGGCGCCCCGTGCCCCGGGGGACGCCTTCACCGCCTCGGCCACCTGGCGCCCCACGGTCATGGTGGGGGTGAGCGAGGTCATCGGATCCTGGAAGACGGCGGCCACCTCCCGACCCCGCACCTGGCGCATGGCCGCCTCGTCGAGGGCGACGAGGTCGCGGCCGCCGACCAGGACCTGGCCGGAGAGGATCTGGACGCCGGGAGGCAGCAGGCGCAGGGCGGACAACGCCGTCATGGACTTGCCGCACCCGGACTCTCCGACCAGGCCGACGGCCTGTCCCCGCTCCACCCGCAACGACACCCCGTCCACCAGGGCGACGGTCTCGCCCTGCCGGCGACTCCGGGCCAGGCCGGCGACCAGGTCTCGCACCTCCAGGGCGGGCCGCTCAGCCGCAGGGACGGCGCCGGTAGCCACCGTCACGACAGGACGTGGCGCTGCAACCGAGGGTCGAGGGCGTCGCGCAGGCCGTCGCCGGCCAGGTTGCAGGCCAGGGCCACCAGGGTGATGGCGCCGCCGGGATAGAGCAGTAGCTGCGGAGCCTGGTCCAGGTAGGCCCGGGCGTCGGCGATCATGGTCCCCCACTCGGGCGTGGGCTGCGGCACGCCGAGGCCGAGGAACGACAGGGCGGCCAGGGCGAGGAGGATGTGGGCCATCTCCAGCATGACCAGCACGATCGACGGGCCGACCACGTTGGGCAGGACGTGGCGGAAGACCAGCCTGGTCCCGGTCGCTCCGGTGGCCCGTGAGGCGTCGACGAACTCCCGGCGGCGGACCGACAGGACCATCGAGCGCACCACCCGGGCGTAGCCGGTCCACCAAACGGCGACGATGGCAGCCACGATGTGAGTCAGGCCGGGACCGAGCAGCCCGGCCACGGCCAGAGCCAGGATGAGGCCGGGGAGGGCCTGCAGCCCGTCCACCACACGCATGAGGACCTGGTCCACGACGCCTCCCAGGAAGCCGGTGACCAGACCGACCACCAGCCCGATCCCCGACGCGGCCAGGGCGGCCAGGAGGGTGAGGCCGAGGGAGATGCGGGCCCCGTACAGCAGCCGGGTCAGCTCGTCCCGGCCCAGCTCGTCGGTGCCAAGCAGGTGGTGAAGGCTGGGGCCGGCAAAGCGATGGGTGAAGGAGGTGACGTCGGGGCCACCCGGGGCGATCACCGGAGCCAGCACCGACACCAGCCCGAGGAGGCCCAGGAGGGCCAGCCAGGCGGTGGCGGCCCGGCCCCTGGGCAGCGCGGCGGCCCCGACACCGACCGGCGCGTCGGTGCCCGGCCCGGCCCGCACCCCGGCCTCCCCCCTGCGGCCCCCGGGGCGGGCGCCGCCGGGCGTGGCGGGCGCCGCCCCCTCCGACACCGCGGTCACCCCGTCACCCCGCAACCGTCGGTGACCTCGTCACAGTGGTCACCCGGCGGCCAGCCTGACGCGGGGGTCGAGCCAGCGATAGGCCAGGTCGACCACCAGGTTGATAAGGAGGAACAGGGTTCCGGCCAGCACCACCAGCCCCTCGATCATCGGGTAGTCCCGCTGCGAGACGGACTGGGCGAAGAGCTGGCCCAGGCCGGGCCAGGCGAAGATGGTCTCGACGATCACCGAGCCGGCCAGCAGGTAGCCGAGGAGGGTGCCGAAGACCGTCACCACCGGCAGGGCGGCGGCGGGCAGGGCGTGGCGCACCACCACCTGGGCCACCGAGAGACCCTTGGCCCGGGCGGTGCGGACGTGGGGCTCGCCCAGGACCTCGAGCAGGCTGGCCCGCAACAGGCGGGACGCGGTGGCGATCCCGCCGGCAGCCAGGGTGGCGGCCGGCAGGACCAGCCCGGGGCCACTCTCCCCCGCAACCGGCAGGAGGTGCAGGCGGGTGGCGAAGACCTCGATCAGCAGGTAGGCGAGGAAGAAGCCCGGTACCGACGCGGCCAGCAGGCTCCCCACCCGCAGGCCGTGGTCGGCCAGCGTCCCGTGGCGCACGGCGGCGACCACGCCGAGGGGCACGGAGAGGGCCACGGTGAGGGCCATGGCCACGATGGCCAGCTCGGTCGTCGGCCAGATGTGGCTGGCGATCTCCGAGGCCACCGGCCTTTGCAGCGTGAAGGACCGGCCCAGGTTGGCGTGGAGGGCGCCGGCGATCCACGACACGTACTGCACCACGAACGGCCGGTCCAGGCCGAGGTGGTGGCGGGCCTGGGCGATCTGGGCGGCGGTGACCACCCCGGTCGTGGAGTGGAGCCGGGCGTACTGCTCGGCCGGGTCCCCGGGGGCGAAGGAGGCCAGGGCCATGATCCCGAAGGCCAGCACCGCCAGGGTGGGCACGATGACGGCCAGCCGTCGGGCGGCGTAGGTGCGCACGGGGGTCGGCGAGTCGGGCCGGGCGCTCTACGCGGTGTAGGAGACCAGGGACGTCCAGGACTGGTTGGTCTGTGACGGGTGGGGGTCGGTCAGGTCCACCTTGGCCGTCATGGCGTACAGGCGGGGCACTCCGGCAACGGGCACCACGATGTAGTCCCGGTCGATCAGCTCCGCCTGCATCTGGGCGGAGGCCATCTGCACCCCCGAGGCATCGGTGGCCTGCAGCGCGTCGGTGGCGTAGGTGTCGAACATGCCCCCGGGGGCGAAGTTCTGCGTGTTGGGGTTTTTCGAGTACATGCGCAGCACCGGGAGAAAGGCGGGATTGCCGTCGTTCTGGTTGGGGATCTCGAGGTCGAGGTCGAAGGCCACGCTCTTGTAGTAGTTGCTGTAGGTAGGTGTGTCGGCGGCCGCCTTGATGTTGACGCCGATGCCGACGGCCATGAGCTGGGACTGCAGGAACTGGAACGACACCGGTGTCACGGCTGCCCAGCCGATGAGGTCGAGGGTGAGGGGGCGGCCGGCCTTGGCCCGGGCCCCTCCGGCCCCCGCCTGCCAGCCGGCGGCGTCGAGGACCTGCCCGGCCCCCTTGGCGTCGTAGGCCACCGGCTTGACCAGGCTGGCGGAGGAGCCGAGGAGGGACTCCGGGCACATCCAATGGCCGGGGTCGGCGTTGCCGTCGAAGGCGGTGGCGACGTAGGCGTTGCGGTCCAGGGCCATGGAGACGGCCTGGCGGACGGCCGGGTCGGCGCAGATGTCGTGGGGCGGGTTGCCGCTCTTGTTGACGTAGATGAGCTGGTTCTGGCCCGGTTTGGCCGCCACCACGTGGAACTGGGGGTTGGCCTTTACCGATCGCACCGACTGGGCCGGGATGTCCAGGATGAAGTCGGCCTGGCCGGCCTGGAGGGCCTGCACCCGGGTCTGGTCGTCGGGGAGGAAGCTGACCTGGAGCTGGCGCACGCTGGGCCGGGCCCCCCAGTACTGGTCGAAGCGCTCCAGGGTGACCGACTGGCTCGGGGCGTAGCTGACCACCCGGTACGGCCCGCTGCCCACCGGAGGCGACGAGTCGAAGTCCTTGCCGTTGGGGACGATGGCCCCCTCGGGGTGAACTATCTGCTCGGGCAGGCGCAGGTTGGGGGTGACGGGGACGAAGTCGACGGTGAAGTCGTCCACCTTCTGCACCGAACTGGGCCCGAGGGTGCTGGTGACGGTGCTCAGTGTCTTGCCCTGCTGCTGGCGCTGGCCCCAGGTCCACACCACGTCGTCGGCGGTCAGCGGAGACCCGTCGTGGAACTTGATGCCCTGGCGGATGTGGAACCGCCAGGTGGAGGGCGGGATCAGCTCCCAGCTGGTGGCCACGCCGGGTTGGAGGGTGTAGTCCGAGGCCAGGTAGACGAGCGGCTCGTACACGTTGACGTTGAGGGGGTAGGCAAACGTGGTCGACTTGGGCCCCGTCCCCTGCACCGGCCACTGGTCCTCGCCCGCCGCCATGCGCAGCGTGGCCTGGAGGTTGGCCACCCGCTTGGGGGCGGCACCGGGCGTGGTCGACGAGCCGCAGGCCGAGGCCACGGCGGCGGCCACCGGCGCCGCCACCCCGAGGGCCACGGCCCGGGCCAGGAAGCGGCGCCGGGTCACCCGGCCGGCCAGGAAGGCGTCGGTCAGGCGCGCCAGACGTTCGTCGCCACCGTTTGTTTGCATCGGCAAGTTCCCCCTGTGGTCATCGCCCGCGGGACCCCCGGGGGCCGTCGAAGCACCATCGAAGCACAGCCAGCCGGGACGGGCTCGCTCGAAGGCCCGAAGTGTACCCACCCGTCGCCCGGTCTCGGTGGCGAGCCGGCGCCCGATCGCCGGCCGGCTGGCATTCGGCTATCCGGCTATCGGGCTCCGCTGGCCAGGCGCGACGGCCACCATATGGCCCGACCGATGTCGTGGCTGAGGGCGGGGACCAGGATGGACCGCACCACGATCGTGTCCAGTAGCACGCCGAAGGCCACCGTGAACCCGACCTCGGCGAGAAACACCAAGGGCAGCACACCGAGCACGGCAAAGGTGGCAGCCAGCACCAGGCCGGCGGAGGTGATCACCCCGCCGGTCACCGACAGGCCCCTCAGGATGCCCGCCCGCGTGCCGTGGACGATTGTCTCCTGGCGGACCCTGGTCATCAGGAAGATGTTGTAGTCGATGCCGAGGGCCACCAGGAATATGAATGCGAACAGCGGGAAGGCGGCATCAGAGTTGGCGAAGTGGAACACGTGGTTGAACACCAGAGCCGACACTCCGAGGGCGGCGGAGAAGGACAGGACCACGGTGAGGATGAGCACCAGGGGGGCGATCAGCGCCCGCAGCAACAGGCCCAGTACCACCAGGATGACTGCCAGCACGATGGGGATGATCAGGTTGCGGTCGTGGCGGGATGCCTGCTGGGTGTCGTAGTTGACGGCGGTGGCACCACCGACGAGAGCATGGGCGCCGGGGACGGCGTGCTCTGCGGTCCGCAGGGCCGTCACGGCGGTGATGGCCTGGGGGGTGTCGTAGCGGTAGGCCAGCTGGGCGTCGACGGCGATGCGGCCGCCGACGGGCTGCACCTGGAGCGCCGGTGGCGGGCAGCGCCCGGCCAGGTTGGCCGCCGCGCCGGCCGCCGGAGCGGCTCCCCCGGCAGCCCCCCCTCCGAGCCCGGCTACCGCCTGGGCCACCTTGGCGTAGTCGGTCTCCACGCACACCGAGCCGGGGCCGGTGAGGACCCCGGGCACCTGGGACGCGGCGGCGACCACCGCCCCCTCCTGGGACACGTCGGCCACTATCACCGCCGGGGCGCCGGCGCCCTGGGGGAAGCTGGCGTCGAAGATCCTCTGGCCGACCACGGCGTCGGGCGAGTTGGTGAAGCTGTCGGTGATCTTGAGCCCGCCGGTGCGCAGGCCGGTGATGGCGGCCCCGGCGGCCAGCAGCACGAAAGTGGTCACCACCCAGCTGCGCCGGTCGTGGCGGCCAAGGGCGGCGGCGAAGCGGCTCCAGGCGCCGTGGGTGGCCACGATGTCGCTCTGGTCGGTCGAAGGGACGCGGGGCCAGAAGATCCACCGGCCCACCAGGAGCGCCATGGGCAGGAAGGTGAGCATCACGCCCACCGTGCAGGCGATGCCGATGGCGCACACCGGCCCCAGGCTGCGGTCCGAGTTGAGCTCCCCGAAGGTCAGGCACAACAAGCCGAGCACGACGGTGAGGGCCGATGCCCCGATGGCCGGTGCCGCCCCCTTCCAGGCGCTGAACATGGCGTCGGCCTTGCGCTCGTGGACGTGCAGCTCCTCCCGGTACCGGCTGATCAGGAGGAGGGCGTAGTCGGTCCCCGCCCCGAGGACCAGCACCGACAGGATGCCCTGGCTCTGGCCGTTGAGGGTCAGGACGTTGTGCTTGGCCAGGGGGTAGATCACCAGGGCGGCGGCGCCGAGAGCCAGGCCGGCGCAGAGCAGAGGGAAGAACCACAGGACGGGGCTGCGGTAGACCACGAGCAGGATCAGGACGACCACTCCCCCGGCGGCGAGGATCAAGGTGCCGTCGATCCCGGTGAAGGCGTCGATGAAGGCGACCAGCAGGCCCCCCGGCCCGGCCGAGTGCACCACCAGGCCCGGCGGGGCGCCGGCCCGGGCGGCGGCGATGACCGCTTTCTCCACCTTGACCAGCGTCGTCCCCTGCACGCTGCGGGTCCCGTCCTTGCCGACCAGGGGCACGGATATGTCGGCCGTAGTGCCGTTGGTCGAGTAGTCGGGCCCGGCCACCTGGTCCGAGGCCACGCCGGCGATGCCCCGCACGGCCGCGGTGCCGGCGGAGACCCTGGCCCGGTCGGCCGGCGTCAGGCCCGACGCCCGCTGGTAGACCAGGAAGCCCGGGATGGTCTGGACGGGGTGGAACGCCTGCGCGGTGGTGTCCACCATTGTCGACTCGGCCGAGTTGGGCAGGTAGGCGGCGTTGTCGTTTTTTTGGACGTCGGACAGCTTGCCCTGGTACGACCCCCCGGCCGCCCCCACCACGAACCACAGGGCGCCCAGGCCACCAACCACCGACAGCCACAGCCGGCGCCGGCCCCGCCCGGGTCGAGGTGGCCCGCCCGCCCTCGCCTCCTCCCTGATCGTCCTCATGCGACCGAGACTCAGACCTCCGGTAGTAGGGGGGGTTGGCGTGGTCAAGGTCGCGGCCCGATTTGGTAGGTGATGGGGCGTCGGTCGCCAGTGAGGTGGGGTGGGCTGGTGTTGAGCTGGTCGATGACGCCTTG
>JBOGGP010000015.1:0-20166 GCA_050744105.1 Acidimicrobiales bacterium | reverse complement strand
CCGTCCTCGATCGCCACCTGGTTCCCCGGCTGCTGGCCGGTGGGGTCGGAACCGGCGCCGGCGTGGGCCCCGCCCTGGCCGCCGTCAAGGGTCACCAGATGGCCAAGTCAGCCCTGGAGCTGGCCGTCCTCGACGCCGAGCTGCGGGCCCGGGGCGTCTCGCTGGCCCGGCACCTGGCGGGGGCCAGCGGGTCAGGCGGTGATCCCGCCGGCCGGGTCGCCGCCGGCGTGGCCGTCGGCATAGCCGGCACCGTCGACGCCCTAGTTGCCGAGGTCGGCCGCTGGGTGGCCCAGCACTACCGGCGGGTGAAGCTCAAGATCCGCCCGGGCTGGGACGTGGGCCCGGCTGCCGCGGTGCGGGCGGCGTGGCCCGATCTGCTGGTCGGGGTCGACGCCAACGGCAGCTACGGGCCCGGCGTGGCGGCCCGCGCCCCCGCAGGCCCGGGGGCCCCTGCGGCCCCCGAAGGGCTCGCAGCCCCGGCAAGGCTCGAGGCCCTCGAGGCCCTCGATGCCCTAGACCACCTGGGCCTGTCCATGATCGAGCAACCCCTGGGTGACGACGACCTGGTGGGCCACGCCGCCCTGGCCCGCCGCCTGCGCACCCCCGTCTGCCTGGACGAGCCGATCACCTCGGCGGCGGTGGCCGAGGCCGCCCTCGAGCTGGGGGCGGCGTCGGTGATCAACGTCAAGGCGGCCCGGGTCGGCGGCTACCTGGAGGCGGTACGGGTCCACGACGTGTGCCGGGCCCGGGGCGTGCCGGTGTGGTGCGGGGGCATGGTGGAGACCGGGATCGGCCGGGCGGCCAACCTAGCCCTGGCCTCGCTCCCCAGCTTCACCATCCCCGGCGACCTGTCCGGGTCCGACCGGTGGTGGGCCGCCGACATCGTCACCCCCGAGCTCGGGGTCGAAGCCGACGGGACCATCGCCGTCCCCCGGGGCCCCGGCATCGGTGTCGAGGTCCGAGCCGGCGCCGTCGACGCCGCCGCCACGTGGAGGCGGTGGTACCGGGCGGCGGCCAAGTGAGCCGGGCCCCCCTGCCGGGCGCCCCTTTCCCCAGCCCCGAGGTCCGGGGCGGGCCGCCGGCCGCGCCCCCGTTGCCCGGCCCGGGGCCCGGGGCCCGGCCCACGGCCGCCGGGCTCGGGATGCCCGGCGCTCGAAGGCCGGCACCGGGCTGCGATCGGAGACCCACGGGGCGAGCGGTGCCTCCACCATGCGGGCCAGCCGGAGCAGCACCGTGTCGTAGTTGACCCGCCAGCCCCGGTAGGCGTCCCAGGCGGAGTCGGTGTCGGTCTTGACGGACATGCCGGCGCCCCCCATCTCGGCCACGGCGGCGTCGAACTCGCCCCGGCTGATGCTGATCGGATCCCGGGGGGAGGGGTCGGGGTCGAAGGGGATGGAGAAGTAGGACGCGATCCGGCGCAGGGCCAGGAACCCGGCCCGGATGCAGAGCTGGGCGTCGGGGTCGGTCGGGTGCTCGACGGCCGAGATCCACAGGGCGGCGGCGTCGAGCAGCGTGCCCGCCGCGGTGATCCAGGACTGATCGGGCTGGGGCGAGCGGAAGAAGGGGAGGATGGCGAACGACGTGTGGGTCTCCTCCACGTCGGCGAACCAGCCTTCCCACGACTGCCACAGCCCCGTCAGGCGGTACCCGGAGCCCTCGATGCGGTGGTAGCGGACGAGCATGGAGGTGGCCCGGGGCGGGTTGCCGGCCCGGACCCGGAGCAGGTTGACCATGTTTTCCCGGCGGGAGAACGCCGCGTAGATGCTCGGCAGGTAGGTGATCAGCAGGGTGACCAGCAACAGCCCGAAGCCGGCCTCGGCGTAGGTCAGGACGGCCGGGCCGAGACCGGGTGCCGTCGCCGTGCCCAGCGTGAAGAGGGACGAGCCGGAGAGCTCGATGGCTCTGGTCACCGACGTGGTGGCCACGGCCAGGTACATCAGCACGAAGGCCCCGCCTAGCATGACCAGCCAAACCCCGAGCAGGACGAGCAGGCTGGCGGGGGCGAAACCGGCCATCACCTGGTCCCGACGCTCGTAACTCGGTGAGCGGCCGGTCCACACCCGAAAGACCAGCCGGAGGATCCGGTTGACGGCCCGGGCCACCCTCACCGGCACGCCGCGGGGCAGGATGGTGGCCCGTACCACCGATCCGACGGTGGTTATCACCAGAGCCACGCCGGCGACGAAGGCCACGGCCCCGGCCGCGGTTCGCATCGGCCGGGCTGGGCAGGTCTCGGGGGGGAGGAGCGGAGACGGGCCTGGGGTCTAGGCGACCGAGGCGCTGGCCGGCGCCGGGCCGCGCAGGTCGGCCACCCGGGGATCGTTGGAGAGCATCTCCACGACCGGCTCGCTCAGCCCCAGGCGCTTCTGGATGCGCTCCACCTCCAGCTGCTGGTTCCACAGGACGAGGGTCACCACCAGGCCGTCCCGGCCGGCCCGGGCTGTGCGCCCGGAGCGGTGCAGGTAACCCTTGTGGTCCTCGGGGGGGTCGAAGTGGACGACGATGTCGATGTCGTCGACGTCGATGCCCCGGGCGGCGACGTCGGTGGCCACCAGCACGGGCAGGGTGCCGTCGGTGAACTGGCGCAGGGCCCGCTCCCGCAGCTGCTGGCGCAGGTCGCCGTGGATGGCCCGGGCGTTGCTCCCCTCGGCCCGGATGGCCTCGGTGAGGCGGTCGGCGCCCCGCTTGGTCCGGCAGAAGACGATGGTGCGGGCGGCGTTGGCGGCGATGCGCGCCGTCATCTTGACCTTGTCCATCTGGTGGACGAGGAGGAAGCGGTGCTCCATCTCCCTGACCGTCGTCGACGCCGACACCACCTCGTGGCGCACCGGGTCGTCCAGCTCGTGGCGCACCAGGCGGTCGACGTCGCCGTCGAGGGTCGCCGAGAAGAGCATGGTCTGGTGGGGACCGCCCAGGTGGCGCAGCAGCCACTCGATCTGGGGCAGGAAGCCCATGTCGCACATGCGGTCGGCTTCGTCGAGGACCACCACCTCGACGGCCGAGAGGTCCACCTCGCCCCGCTGGCGCAGGTCGATCAGCCGGCCCGGCGAGGCGACGATCACATCGGTGCCCGCCCGCAGGGCGGAGATCTGGGCGTCCATGCCCATCCCCCCGTAGCAGGCGGTGAGGTCGAGGCCGAGGGCGACGGCCAGGGGGTCGAGGACGCCGGCGACCTGGCTGGCCAGCTCCCGGGTGGGCACCAGGATGAGGGCCCGCGGCGGGCGCCGCCTGGCTCGCCTGGTGGTGCCGGCCGGCCGGCAGCTCCCGATGCGCTGGAGGAGGGGGACGCCGAAGGCGAGGGTCTTGCCCGACCCCGTCTTGGCCTTGCCGCACACGTCCCGGCCGGCCAGGGCGTCGGTGAGGACGAGGGCCTGGATGGCGAAGGGGTGGACGATGCCGCCGGCGGCCAGTGCCGTGGTCAGCGCCGGCATCACGCCCAGCGCCGCGAACGAGCCTTCCGGCTCGACTGTTGTGGTCAAACGTGCTCCTGAAACGGGTGTGCCTCGATGGGCAGACCGGGCGCCAGAATGCACCTGGTCCGTCCAAGTGTACCGGAATCAGCGGCGGGAGGGTCATGGGCCTGACGGCGGGGCAGACTCCGGCCCCGAAGACCTCCGGGAAGTCGGTGCCTGTCCCAATCGCGCCAGCCACCCGGGGGCCGATCGTGCCTTGTCCCGTCCGCCACAGGGCCGGACGGTCCAAGTCTCGGCCGGGCTGGCCTCTCCCATGGCCCGCGCCCGTGCCCCGGGGCCCCGTGCCCCGTCGCCCGCCGGCGGCCTGGGGTGGGCGGGCCGACCGGCCCCCGGGAAACGTCGACCTCGGTTGACCGCGGTCCGTCGACCCGACAAGCACACCCAGGTCCTCCCCCGGCGCCCATGTCTCGTGCGCACGCGCGTAGCCTGGCCGGCCGTGAACCTGCCGCTGTTCGGGCTCGAGGCCACCGACCCGGCGGCGGCGCCGCCCGGTCCCCGCCCGCCCGGTCCCCGCCCGCCCGGTCCCCGCCAGGTGAGCCTGGTGCGCCTGGCCGGCGAGATCGCCCGCTGCGTGGCCGCCATCGGCAAGGTGGCGGTGGAGGGCGAGGTCCACCGGCCGGCGCAGTCGCGCCGCGGCTGGGTGTTCTTCACCCTGCGGGACCGGGCGGCCGAGATCAAGGTGGCCGTGCCCCGCCCTGCCCTGTCCCGCTGCCGGGTGGTCGGTGGGGAGCGGGTGTGCGTGGTCGGCGCCCTGGAGTGGGGCAACGACCGGGGCTCGCTGCAGCTGCGGGCCGACGAGGTGACCCCCGTCGGCGCCGGCGCCATCGCCGCCATGCTGGCCGAGGTCCGCCGGTCCCTGGTGGCCGACGGGCTGGTGGACCGGCCCCGCCGCCGGCTGCCCCGGCTGCCGCGGGCCATCGGGGTGGTGTGCGGGGCCGACGCCGCCGTCCGGGCCGACATCGAGTCGGTGTGCTCCGAGAGGTTCGCCGGCTACCCGCTGGTCGTCTCGGAGTGCTCCGTGTCGGGGCCGGGGGCGGCGGTGGCCATCGTGGCCGCCCTCGACGAGCTGTCCCGCCAGCCGGGGGTGGACGTGGTCATCCTGGCTCGCGGCGGCGGGGACGCCACCGCGCTGCTGCCCTGGAGCGACGAGGGTCTGTGCCGGGCGGTCGCCGCCTGCCCGGTACCGGTGGTCTCCGCCATCGGCCATGACGGGGACCGGCCGCTGTGCGACGACGTTGCCGACCTGCGCTGCGGCACGCCCTCGATCGCCGCCCAGGCGGTGGTGCCGGACCGTTCCGCCCTGCTGGCCCACCTCGACCGGGCCCGGCAGCGGGGCGCCGACGCCCTGGGGCAGTGCTGCCAGCGCGCCTCGGGCCGGCTGGCCGCCGTCTCCCCAGGGCCGGCCGTGGCCGGCGCCGTGACCAAGGGCGGCCAGCGCCTGGCGTGGGCGGGCCGGGATCTGGCCGCCGCCCACCCCCGCCGGCGGCTGGCGGAGTGCCGGGGAAGGTTGGCCAGGATCGACTGGAGGCGGCCCGCCGGCGAGCGCATCGGTGCCGCCCGGGGCCGGCTCTACGCCGATGGCCGGCACCTGAGGGCGCTCTCCCCCCAGCATGTGCTGGAGCGGGGCTACGCCGTGGTGCGCCAGGCCGGCGGGGCGGTGGTGCGCCGGGCCGACCAGGTCCACTCCGGCGAGGCTCTCCACATCGTCCTGGCCGCCGGCCGCCTGGCGGTCCGGGTGGAGCGGCGGAGCGACGACGGCAGTGCCTGAGCCCACCACCGAGCCGGCCGCCACCGACCCGGCGGCCACCGAGCCGGCGGTCACTGGGCCGGCTGCCACCGGGCCGGCTGCCACCGGGCCGGCGGTCGGCGAGCCGGCGGTCACTGGGCCGGCTGCCACCGGGCCGGCGGTCGGCGACGACCTCGACGAGCTCAGCTTCGAGGAGCTGATGGACGCCTTGGAGGCCATCACCGCCCAGCTGGCTGAGGGCGACGTCGGCATCGAGGTGGCCGCCGACCTCTACGAGCGGGCCGAGCGCCTCCATGGGCTGGCCAGCGAGCGGCTGGCCCGGGTCACCGACCGGGTGGCCCGCCTGACGACCGGCCCCGCCGGCCCGGGGTAGCCTCCCGGCCCGTCCCCCCGGGCCGGCCCGGGCCCGGCGACTGGGGGGCAGTCCTGATCTGTTTCCCCTGACCCCGAGGCGGCCCTGACCCTCAGCCGGCGGCCACGACCACCGGATCGACCTCGCCGAGGCCGGCGGTCCGGTGCCGGCGCCGGCCCCCCGACAGGGCGACCATCACCCCGCCGGCCAAGGCGATCACCGCCCCGGCGCGCAGGGCGACCACGGTGCCGTGGGTGGAGGCCACGGCGGCGGGCACCCCGCCGGCGACGGCACTGCGGGCCTGGCGCAGGGCCACCGTGGCCAGCACGGCGAGGCCGAGCGCCCCGCCCACCTGCTGGGCGGTGGCCTGCAGGCCCGACGCCAGGCCGGCGTCCTGGCCGGAAACCTGGTGCATGGACGCGTTGCCGAAGGCGGAGAAGCTGATGCCGGCGCCGAGGGCGACCAGCACCAGGCCGGGGAAGGCCTGGCTCCAGTAGGAGCCCTGGGCGCCGATGCGCGACAGGGCCAGCAGCCCGCCGGCGAAGAGGACCGAGCCGCCGCACAGCAGCGGCTTGACTCCCAGCCGGGTGACCAGGCTGGCGGACAGGGCGATGGCGCCCCCGATGACGATCCCCAAAGGGAGGTAGGCCAGGCCGGTGCGCATGGCCGAGAAGTGCTCCACCTGCTGCCAGTACAGCGTCAGCAGGAAGAACATGGTGAAGAAGGCGCAGGCGAAGAAGACGGTGGCCAGGTTGGCGGTGACCCGGGTGCGGTTGCGTAGGAACAGCGCCGGCACCAGGGGCTCGGCCGCCGAGCGCTCGCGGACCACGAAGGCCACCAGGAGCATGGCGCCGGTCACCAGGGAGGCGACGACGGCGGTCGACCCCCATGGCCTGGTGGCTGCCTGGATGAGCCCGTAGACGACCCCGACCAGGCCGGCGGTGGCCAGCACCGCCCCGGCCACGTCGGGCCTGCCCCCCGCCGGGTCGCGCTCGGCCCGGCTCTCCGCCACCAACCGGGCCACGGCGGCCATGGCGAAGAGGGCTACGGGGACGTTGACGAAGAAGATCCACCGCCAGGACACAGCGGTGATAAGCAGGCCGGACAGGATCGGCCCGAGCGTGCCGCCCAGGCCGGCTACCCCGCCGAAGACGCCGATGGCCTTGGCCCGCTCGCCCGGGTCCTGGAAGAGCAGGGCGATGAGGCCGAAGGCGGCCGGCGCCGCCAGAGCCTCGCCGGCTCCCTGGGCGAAGCGGCTGGCCACCAGCATGGCCGGGTCGGCGGCCGCCCCGCTCAGGGCGGAGGCCGCGGCGAAGATGGTCACCCCCACGAAGAACATGCGCCGCCGCCCGAGCAGGTCGCCGAGGCGGCCCCCGAGGAGCAGCAGGCCGCCGGCGGTGAGGACGTAGCCGTCGACGACCCAGGCCAGGGAGGCCCGGCTGAAGCCGAGGTCGGACTGGATGTGCGAGAGGGCGACGTTGACCACGGTCACGTCGAGCACCAGCATGAACTGCACCAGGGCGAGCACACCCAGCGCCTTCCACCTTCGGGGATCGGTCTGGGGAACGGTCATTTGGGTCATGGCGCGACCGTAGAACGCTATGCGGACAATACCCGTCCTGATATCGGGAAATACTATGGGTCATGGGCGACACCCCGGGACGGATGCTCGAGCTGCTGGCCCTCCTCCAGGCCCGGACGACGTGGGGCGGTGCGGAGCTGGCCCGCCGGCTGGAGGTCACCGAGCGCACGGTGCGGCGAGACGTCGAGCGCCTCCGCCTTCTCGGTTACCCGGTCGCTGCCGCCCCCGGTCGCTACGGCGGCTACCAGCTGGGCCGGGGGGGACGGCTCCCCCCGCTGCTGCTCAACGACGACGAGGCCGCGGCCGTGGCCATCGGCCTGCGCGCTGCGGTGGACGGGACGGTGGCCGGTCTCGAGGAGCCTGCCCTGTCCACCCTGGCCAAGCTTGACCACCTGCTGCCGGCAGCGGTGGCCCAGCGGGTGCGGGCGCTGCACGGGAGCACGGCGTCGATGCTGTGGGCGGGCGCCGGGGAGCGGGTCGACGCCGCATGCCTGATCCTGCTGGCCCGAGGGTGCGCCTCGTCCCGGCGGGTCCGTTTCGACTACACCGACCGGTCGGGCGCGGTGTCCAACCGGCTGGTCGAACCATTCCGGCTGGTGCGTTCAGGGCCGCGTTGGTACCTGGTGGCCCGCGACACCGACCGGGACGCCTGGCGGACCTTTCGCCTGGACCGCATCGTCGCGCCGGTGGCCGTCGGCACGCCTTTCGAGGTCGTCGACCCCCCCGACGCCGTAGCCATGGTGACCGAGGGGATCAGCGTGCGTAGCTATCCCTTCCAAGCCCGGATCCGCATCCCTCTCCCGGTGGAGGAGGCGACGAGACTCGTGCCCCGCACCATCGCTGTCGTGGAGGCCGAGGCGGGATCGACCCTTGCCGACCTCGGTGCGCCGAGCATGGGCCGGATGGTGGCCTACCTGGCCGGGCTGGACCCGCCCTGCGAGGTGCTCGATCCGCCCGGGCTGCGCGCCGCCATCCTCGCCCACGCCCGGGCAGTGGCGGTCGCCAACTCTTCCCCGGCGGCCACAAGGGTGGGGCGGGCGCTGCCAGCCAGGAAGGCCGCGTCGCGGGCGTCGCCGGCCCGGGCCGACGCCACGGCCAGCGCCCGGGAGAAGCCCTGGAGGTAGCGGGCGTCCTGCACGAGGTAGGACACGTAGGTCTCGCGGTCGAGGGTCCCCCGCGGCCAGCGCCTCGTGGAAGGGGTGGCCGACGATGGCGCGCCGCAGCGCCTCTGTACGCGCCCAGGCCGAGGCGCAGAGGCCAGCGGGGGAGGGCTCGGCCATTGCGCTGGTCAGGCCTGGCGATCGGGCCAGGTGTGGCTGAAGCAGCGCTGCTCGATCGTTCCCGGTGCCCAGCGGCCCCAGGCCCCCCAAAGGGCGGCGCGGGTGCGCTCGGTCCAGGCGATCGCATCGTGTGCGGCCACCCGGCGCACCACCTGGCGGATGCCGCCCTCGTGGACGGCGTAGCCGGCCCACACCCCCGGGTAGTCCTTGGTAGAGCCGACCTCGGTGACCACGAGGGAGGCGAGGTCCCGGCGCCGGCACCGGTGGGTGTGGCCGGCCGACACCATGGTGGCCGGGTTGGCCTCGGCCAGCGCCTGCATGAGCCGGCCGGCCTGGCGGGCGGGGACTCCCGGGGGGTAGGACCGCGGCAGGTGGTGGCTCTCGGGTTGGTGGTGGACCAGGACCAGCGCGCCGCCGCCGGCTCCGGCGGCCAGCTCGGCCAGGCGGTCCCGCTGCGCCGGCCCCACCCGGCCCTGGCGGTGGCCGGGGAACGGCGTGTGGCCGAGCACCACCCGCAACCCGGGCAGGTCGCGGGCTGCCGGCGCCGGCGCCTCGATCCCGTAGCGGGCCAGGATGGCCTTGCCGAGCATCCCGTAGCGGACGTCGTGGTTGCCCAGGTTGGCGAGCACCGGCATGGGTGCGCCGGCCAGCAGGGCGCCGGCCATGTGGAACTCGGCCGGGGCCGAGCTGGCGGTCAGGTCGCCCTTGACCACGAGCAGCCCGGCGCCCCAGCCCCCCGCCTCGGCGACGGCGGCGCGGGCGCAACGTTGGGGATAGGGTTCCCGGCCCGCCGGCCTGGGGGAGGCCTCGGTCATCGTGCCCCGGGCCCCGAAGCCGGTCTCGCCCAGGTGGAGGTCGCTGATGGTCGCCAGGCGGGCCAGCAGGCGGCCGGGGGGCGGGCGAAGCGTCGTCGCCACGGCCACCCTGGCCCGGGGCCGGCCCGGCAGGGACGCGTACACCTCGTAGGTCTGGCCCGCCTCGAGGCCGCCGACGTCGACCGCTCCCGGCCGGCATGGCCCCTGCTCGGCGGTCACCTCGACGCGGGTCGAGCCGACCTCGACTGTCACCTCCGGTCCGGGCAGGGCGGTCCAGGTCAGCTGGATCCGGTCGTCCTCGACGGCGAAGACCGAGAAGGCACTGGTCAGTGGTCTGTCTCCGGCTCCCCGCCCTCCGGCTCCCCGCCCTCCGGCTCCCCGCCCTCCGGCTCCCCGCCCTCCGGCTCCCCGCCCTCCGGCTCCCCGCCCTCCGGCTCCCCGCCCTTCAGGGCGGCGGCCAACCCAGGGCCGACCCGGCCGGCGAAGGCCGTGTTGACCTCCATCCTCTCGAGGAGCTGGGCCAGGCGAGGGCCGGCCTGGGGCAGGGGGTGGTCGGCGAGGAAGGCCCGGGCCCGCCCCCCCACCTCGGGGTCGACCAGGGCGGTGATGCCCTCGATCATGCGGGGGATGATGTTGCTCGGGAAGCGGGCCAGCACCTGGTCCCAGTGCCCCTCCAGCCAGCGCCACGTCAGCTGGCCGCCGGCCCGGGTGCCGAGCATCCGCCCCACCAGCATGGGGGCGTCCTGGGTGCGGATCTGGTCGCCCAGGCAGGCGTCGAGGGTGCGGGCCAGCAGGGCGGTGTCGTCGCTCATGGTCAGGGCGTACAGGTAGCGGATCTGCTCCTGGGGCGTGGCCGACCGCCGGCCCAGCTCGACCATCGTCTCGTAGGCCTCCCGCCCGCCGGCGGCGGCGACCACGTGGACGACGGCGGCGACCAGGTCGGGGTGGAGCGAGCCCGGGTCGGCCCGGAAGCGCTCGAACCGGCGAAGGGCCTCGGCTCGCACCTCGTCGTCGCCGGCCAGGATCCCGAGGGCGGAGACGAGGCGGGCCCGCAGGGTGCCCTGGCGCTGGTCCTCGCCATCGGGCGGGTCCCACCCCAGCCGCTGCAGCGCCGGCCCGGCGGTGCGGGTGGCGAACGCCCTCACCGCCTTACGGTCCGCCTCGCTGGCCACCAGGTCCAGCAGGTCGAGGGGGGACAGGATGGTGAGCCACACGTCGGGGTCGGTCTCGGGGCCGAGGGCGCCCACCACGTCGACCCAGCCCTCCAGGTCGAGGTCCCCGGCGACCACCCGGGCCCAGGTGTCGCCGACCAGCGCCATGCGCTCCAGGGCATCGAGCTGGTCGAGATGGCCGGTGAGGGCGTCGAGGAGGCCGGGGCTGTAGGCCACCCGGTAGAAGCCCCATGCCCCGTCGTTGACGACCACCCAGTCGGCCGCACCGCCCAGAGCCACCCTCACCTCGTCGCCGGCGAGCAGTGAGCGGTGATGGACCACCCGCCCCCCCACCGAGGCCCGCAGGTTCACCGGGACCACCCAGCCTCCAGCAGTGGCGACCCCTTTCCCCCCCTCGGCGTAGAGGAAGCGGCGCTGGGTCAGGGTGACGCTGCGGCCGCCGGATCCCAGGGCGGCGCTGACCAGCGGGTAGCCGCCCTGGTAGATCCACGAGTCCATGATCTGGCGCACAGGCTCCCCCGAGCTGGCCTCGATGGCGTCCCACAGGTCGGTGGTCTCGGTGTTGGCGTAGCGGTGCTGGGCCAGGTAGGCGGCGATGCCCAGGCGGAACGCCTCGGGCCCCAGGTACTGCTCGAGCATCTTCAGGACCGACCCGCCCTTCTCGTAAGTGAGGACGTCGAACATGGCCTCGGCCTCCGCCGGCGGCCCCACCGTGAACTCGACGGGCCGGGTGGCGGCCAGCCCGTCGGTGCCCAGGGCGGCGGCCCGGGACGCCCCGAAGGCGGTCCACGACTGCCATTCGGGCCGGAAGTGGTCGGTCGTGGTCAGCTCCATGAAGGTGGCGAAGGCCTCGTTGAGCCAGATGCCGTTCCACCACCTCATGGTCACCAGGTCGCCGAACCACATGTGCGCCGTCTCGTGGGCCACCACCTGGGCCACCCGGCGCAGCTCCATCTGGCTGGCCGTGGCCGGGTCGGCCAGCAGGGCCGTCTCCCGGTAGGTCACGCAGCCCAGGTTTTCCATAGCCCCGAAGGCGAAGTCCGGTATGGCCACGTGGTCGAGCTTGTCGCTCGGGTACGGGAGCCCGAAGTACTCCGCAAGGAAGCGCAGCGCGTGGCTCCCCACCTCGACGGCGAAGCCCGTGAGCGACCCCTTTCCCGGTACCGCGGCCACCCGCAGGGGGACACCGTCCACGTCGGCCGGCTCGGTCGTCTCGAACGGCCCGACGACGAAGGCCACCAGGTAGCTGGACATGGGCATGGTGGTGGCAAAGGTGACCCGGCGCCGGCCGGGCCCGCCCGTGCCGGCGAGGGGGTCGTCGGAGATGGCGGCGCCGTTGGAGAGGGCGGTGAGGCCGTCGTCGACCACCAGGCTGACCGAGTAGGTGGCCTTGAAGTCTGGCTCGTCCCAGCACGGGAACGCCCGGCGGGCGTCGGCCGGCTCGAACTGGGTGGTGGCGATCACCGTCGTGGTGCCGTCGGCGGCGGGGAAGCTGGAGCGGTAGAAGCCGTGCAGCTTGTCGTTGAGCTCACCGGTGAAGGACAGGTGGAGGTGCCAGGTGCCGGCGGCCAGGCCGCCGGGCACGGACAGGACCAGGCGCTCGGTGTCGGGGTCGAGGCCGATGCCTGGTTCGACGCCGGCGCCGGGCGGGCCAGCGGAGCCGGCGGCCCCGACCAGGCGGGCCGAGGTCACGTCGAGGTCGGCGGCGTTGAGCACGACCTCGGCGACTGGTTCGTGCAGCACGATGCGGATCACCGCCGTCCCCGCGAAGGTGGCCGCCGCCAGGTCGGGCACCAGCTCGAGGTCGTAGTGCTCGGGGATGACCGTGCGGGGCAGCCGGTACCCACCCGTCTCCGGCCCCCCGCCTGCGGGCACGGGAGGGTCGGGCACGGGAGGGTCGGGCACGGGAGGGTCGGGCACGGGAGGGTCGGGCACGGCCATCGGACCACCCTACGCTGTCGGGTAATGGGCACCGGGAGCGCACCCGACGGCGTCGAGGTGGTCGCCGTCGGCCATGCCATCGTGGACGTGCTGGCCTCGGCCACCGACGAGAAGGTCGCCTCGCTGGGCCTGGTCAAGGGGACCATGACCCTGGTCGACGGCGAGCGGGCCGCCCGCATCCACGACTCGCTCGGCCCGACCACGGCGTCCTCGGGGGGCTCGGCGGCCAACACGGCGGCCGCCCTGGCCTCCCTCGGCGCCCGGGTGGCCTTCGTGGGCAACGTCGGCGACGACCGGCTGGGGGCCGCCTTCGGCGCCGACATCCGGGCCTCGGGGGTGGAGTACTCCGTGCCACCGGCCACCGCCGGCGCCGGGACCGGCCGTTGCCTGGTCATGGTGACCCCCGACGCCGAGCGGACCATGGCCACCAGCCTCGGCACCGGCGGCTGCCTGGGGCCGGCCGACGTCGACGCCGCCCTGTTCGCCTCGTGCCGGCTGCTCTACGTCGAGGGCTACCTGTGCGGGCTGGAGTCCACCCAGGCCGCCATGGAGCGGGCCCTGGCCGAGGCCGTCGCCGGCGGGGCCCAGGTTGCGCTGTCGCTGTCCGACCCCTACTGGGTGGACTCGCACCGGGCTGGTCTCGAATGGATGTTGGAGCGGGCCGACGTCGTCTTCGCCAACGAGGCGGAGGCGTTGGGGATGGCCGGGGTCTCCGACCTGGGCGAGGCGGTGAGGGTGCTGGCCCGGCGTTGCCCCACGGTGGTTGTCACCCAGGGGGCGGGGGGGGCCATGGTGGCCGGGACCGGCCACGTCGTCCACGTCGGCGCCGAGTCGGTCGACCCGGTCGTGGACACCACCGGGGCCGGCGACCTGTTTGCCGCCGGCTACCTCTTCGGCCACCTGCGCGGCCTCGGCCCGGCCCGGTCGGCCCGGCTCGGGGCCCGCTGCGCCGCCGAGATCATCTCCCACTACGGCGCCCGCCCGCTGGTGAGCCTGGCCGGCCTGGTGCCGGCCGTGGACGCCTGAGGCCGCCGACGGCGGGCGGAGGCAGTAGCCTGGGCCCAGATGCTCGACCACGTGTTCCTGGACGCGGTCAGTGCCCTCAGCCGGGCACTCGATGATACCCTGCTCCACCGGGAGCGCCACGAGGACCGGCTGACCTGCGACCTGCTGGTCGGGGACCTGGTGTGGGAGACCTCGGTCACCCTGCCGGGTGAGGGGAACCCGTCGAGGGTCCGGGCCGACCTCACCTTGGACTGGCCGACGTGGAGCCAGTCGGCGTGGCGCAGCTGGGCCCTGGGCGAGCTGCTCGACGAGCCCCCCGAGATCGGGATCGAGGTGGTCTTCCGCCTGCAGCGCCTGGCCAACCGGCCTGAGACCGGCGCCGTCGTCGCCGGCGTGGCCGCCCAGGAGCCGCCCGGCACCGAGACCTTCGACCAGACCGGCGCCGTCGTCGAGGAGGACCTGGACTCGGGCGAGGTGGCGATCGAGGTGGCCTTCGAGGGGGCGTACCGCCTGCTGGACCCCCAGGACGCGCCGCGCCAGGGCCTGTTCGGTCCCGGGGGCTTCGCCTCGCTGGGCGGGTCCGACCCAGCCGAGACTCCCTCGCCCGCCGGCCCGACGCCCGCCGGCCCGACGCCCGCCGGCCCGACGCCCGCTGGCCCGGCGCCCGCTGGCCCCCGGCCGGCCGACGTGCCCATCTCGGGGACCGCCGGTGAGACGGCCGCCGCGGCCCAGAGCGCCGACGGGCCGGCGGGCGGGCTACCCGGTGGCGGGGGGGATCACCCCGACCGGCCGGGGCCCGGCGGGGATCGCCAGGCCGTCGGAGCGGGCGGCCTGGCCACCCGGAGGGACAGCCTCAGCCCCCAGATGGCCGGCAACCTGGTCGGGTTGGGGCGGTGGGTGGCCTCGACGCTGGTCCGCCTGGTGGACATGGACGCCGAGTTCCTGACCGCCGAGGACGACTGAGTCCAGGTAGACGACTGAGTCCAGGTAGACGACTGGGTCGAGGTAGACGACTGGGTCGAGTAGACGACTGGGTCGAGGTAGACGACTGGGTCGAGGGACTTGGCGTCCCTCACCGGCCCCGGTTCGGCTTCTGGCCGTGGTTGGCCTTCTTGCGTCGGGCCCGCTGGCGAGCCTTCCTGGTGCGCTTGGACATCCCCCGACCCTACTCGCCGTCCCCACCCGCCCTGGACCGCCCCGACGGCGGGCCCGCCCGGGCCCCGCCCGGCTCCCCAGCACTACCAAGGCGAGCGTTGCTTCGTTGACTGAAGTCTGAGTATTCACCCTGGTCAAGATCTCAACAGAGTCAACGAAGCAACGCTCGTCTTAGTAACCTGGGGGCATGCCCGAGGGCCCGGCGGCGCCATGCCCTGGCTGATGCGGGCCGACGAGGTACTGGCCGCGGTGGAGACCGGTCGGGCCCGCCTGCGGGGATGGCCGCCCGGCGGGGTAGACGGTGCCCTGGTGGTGCGCGGTCCTGGCGTAGTCCACACGCTGTGCTCCCCTCAGGGCGTGGACATCGCCTGGTGCGCGCCCGGCCCCGCCCGCCCGCCCGACCTCCCGATCGACGGCTGCGAGGGGCTCGAGGTGCGTCGCACGGCCACCCTCGGCTCCCGCCGGGTGGCTCGCCCGCTGGCCCCCGGCGCCACCGCGGTGGTGGCCGGTGCCGGCGCATTCGAACGCTGGCGCCTTCGCGCCGGCGACCGCCTCCAGGTCACAGGGTGAGCGGCGCCGGCCGGCTGGTGCTGGTGGCCACCCCCATCGGCAACCTGGGCGACCTCTCCCCCCGGGCGGTCGAGACCCTGGCCGGCGCCGGCCTGATCTGCTGCGAGGACACCCGGCGGACCCGCCAGCTGCTGACCCACGCCGGCATCGCCGGGCCCGAACTGGTCGCCCTCCACGGCCACAACGAGGCGGCAATGGCCGGCCGGGTGGTGGCCAGGGCGGAGGCCGGAGCGGTCGTCGCCCTCGTCAGCGACGCCGGCATGCCGGGCATATCGGACCCGGGCCAGCGGGTGGTGGCCGCCGCCGCGGCGGCCGGGGTGACGGTCTCGGTGGTGCCCGGGCCGTCCGCCGCGCTCGCCGCCCTGGTGGCGTCGGGGCTGCCCGCGGACCGCTTCTGCTTCGAGGGCTTCCTGCCCAGAAAGGGTGGGGAAAGGGAGGCCCGGCTGGCTGCCATCGCCACCGAGCCCAGGACCGTGTTGCTCTACGAGGCCCCGCACCGGATGGTTCGCACCGTCAACGACCTTCACCACTGTTGCGGGGGCGGGCGAGGGGTGGCCCTGGCCCGCGAGCTGACCAAGCTGCACGAGGAGATCTGGCGCGGCGATCTGGCCGGCGCCGCGGTCAGGGTGACGGGTGGCGAGCCCCGGGGAGAATGGGTGATCGTCCTGGCCGGCGCCCCCGTCCCCGCCCCTCCCGGCGACGACGAGCTGCGGGCCGCCATCGCGGCGCGCCTGGAGCGGGGCCAGGGGACCCCTGACGCCGTCGCCGCCGTCGTCGCCGACCTCGGCGTGGCCCACCGACGGGCCTACCGCGTGGCCCTGGAGGTGCGCGCCGCCGGCGCCGGCGGCCCGGGCTGCTCCGAATAACGTACACTTTGAGGCTCGAACCGGTACGAAAATGGTCCGAGTGGAGCCAGCAGGCGTCGAGGTTCCGATCCGGTGGCGAGGGCGGCGAGCGACGGCCTTCGTGCCCACCCGCCTGGCTGAGCGCGACCTCACCCTCGACTCGGGAGCGATCGCCCGGGCAGCACGGGCCCAGGCCGCCGTCGAGCACGGCGCCGGGACGATGCCTTTGCCGCTGGCACCGGACCGGCAGCCCGACACCAGCTCGCCACGCCGGCACCCTCCGCACCGAGCAGGGTTGGATCGGCGGGACCGCACCCATCGATGCCCACCTCGTCACGCCACCACCCGAGGCGGTGCCGGGGCTGGTCGACGACCTCGTGGCCTACGTCAACGACGACGCCGACCACCCGGTGGCCCGGGCGGCGATCGCCCACGCCCAGTTGGAGGTCATCCATCCCTTCGCCGACGGCAACGGCCGGGTCGGCCGTGTCCTGATCGCCTGGGTCCTGGTACGCCGCCTGTCCCTGGTGACGCCGCCAGCGGTGAGCACTCGCATCGCCGCCGACGTCGGTGGCTACGGCTCGGGCCTCGTGCGGTTCCGCCTTGGCGACCACAACGGGTGGGTTCGCTGGTTGTCGAGCGCCGTCTCGGGCGCCGGCCACGCCCAGGAGGAGCTCGTCGGTGCCGTCGAGGGGCTCCGTCGGGACTGGGCCGAGCGGTTGGCCACGGCCCGGGCCGGAAGGCGGCTGCGAAGCGACGCCGCCGCCTGGCGGGTCCTCGATCCCCTGCCCCGACACCCTGTCCTCACCGCGCCGGCCGTTGCCGGCGAGCTCGCCGTTCCGCTGAAGTCAGCGAGGCAAGGGCGGCGCGCCCTCGCCGGCGCCGGCGTGCCGGTCGAGCACGGGACCGTCCAGCCCAAGGGGCGGGGAAGGCCGGGCGTCCTCTACACGAGCCCAGAGCTCCTCGGTCTGGCCGGGTCGAGCGCGCTGCGTGCCTGAGCGGGCACGTTACTCTGACGCCTTGCCCGGCCGCTTCTACGTCACCACGCCGCTCTACTACGTAAACGACGCGCCCCACATCGGCACGGCGTACCCGACGATCACCGCGGACGCCCTGGCCCGGTGGCACCGGCTCCTCGGCGACGAGGTCTTCTTCCTCACCGGGACCGACGAGCACGGCCTCAAGGTGCAGCGGGCGGCCGAGGCCAACGGGCTCAGCCCCCAGGAGCAGGCCGACCGGACGAGCGCCCGGTTCAAAGAGGCGTGGGCCCTGCTCGACATCTCCTACGACGACTTCATCCGCACCACCGAGGCCCGCCACCACCGCGCCGCCCAGGCCCTCCTGCAGGCCGCCTACGACAACGGCTGGATCGAGCTCGACACCTACGAGGGCTGGTACTGCGTGGGCTGCGAGGCGTACTACGTGGTCGACGACCTGGTCGGCGGGGAGCTCTGCCCCGTCCACGAGACGCCGGTCGAGTGGTTCAAGGAGGACAACTACTTTTTCAGGCTGTCGGCCTTCGCTGGCCGGATCACCGAGTGGCTGGAGGGCGATCCGGCCCCCGTCGTGCCCGATTCCAAGCGCAACGAGGCCCTGGGCCTGGTGCGCCAGGGGCTGAACGACATCTCCATCACCCGCACCTCCCTCACCTGGGGGGTGCCGGTGCCGTGGGCGCCGGGGCACGTCTTCTACGTGTGGTACGACGCCCTGGTCAACTACGCCACCGCCATCGGCTACGGCGCCGACCCCGAGGCCTTCGAGCGCTGGTGGCCGGCGGTGACCCACGTGATCGGCAAGGACATCCTGCGGTTCCACGCCGTGTACTGGCCGGCGCTGCTGATGGCGGCCGGCCTCGACCCGCCGGCCCGGGTGGCGGTGCACGGCTTCTTGCTGGTGGGGGGCAAGAAGATGTCCAAGTCCAAGCTCAACCAGATCGCGCCGGGCGACCTGGTGCCCACCTTCGGGGTGGATGGCTTTCGCTACCACTTCCTGCGCGACGTGCCCTTCGGGCCCGACGGCGACTTCTCCTACGAGGGGATGGTGTCCCGCTACAACGCCGACCTGGCCAACAACCTGGGAAACCTGGCCGCCCGGGTGGCGGCGGTGGTGGCCTCCAAGTGTGGAGGCATCGGCCCGGCGCCCGACCCCTCCAGCCCGCTGGCCGCCCTGGCCGCCGAGGTCTACCAGGCGGCGGCGTCGGCCTGGGAACGCCTGGCTCCCTCCGACGCCCTGGAGGCCACCTGGCGGCTGGTGCGGGAGACCAACGCCGTCCTGGAGGCGGCCGAGCCGTGGAAGGCCCCGCCCGGCCCCGCAGTGGACCGGGTCCTCGGCGACGCCCTGGAGGCCCTGCGCATGGTGGCCCTGCTGGCCAGCCCGGCAGTGCCCGCCGCCGCCGCCGAGATATGGCGGCGGATCGGCGTTGACGGCTCGCCCGTCGATGCCCGGCTCCCGGGAGCGGCGCGCTGGGGTGGCTACCGCGGGGGGCGCCCGGTGGAGAAGGGGCCGCCTCTCTTTCCCCGCCTCCTGCCGGACTGACGGCGCATGTGGACCGACAGCCACTGCCACCTGAGCTACGACGGGGTGGGCCGTCCGGCTCTGGACGCGGCGCGCGCCGCCGGCGTGGCCCGCATGGTGACGGTGGGCACCGACGCCGCCCACTCGGCCGCCGCCGCCGAGCTGGCCCGGGCCGAGGAGGGGGTGTGGGCCACCGTGGGCCTGCACCCCCACGACGCCTCCGCCGGCGTGGAGGGGATCGTCGAGGTGCTGGCCGGCGCCGGCGCCGAGGTGGTGGCGGTGGGGGAGTGCGGCCTCGACTACTACTACGACCACAGCCCGCGGGCTGCCCAGCGGGAGGTCTTCGCCGCCCAGATCGCCCTGGCCAGGGAGCGGGACCTGGCCCTGGTGGTCCACAGCCGGGAGGCATGGGACGACACCTTCGCCATCCTGGCGGCCGAGGGGGCGCCGGCGCGCACGGTGCTCCACTGCTTCAGCGGGGGGGTCACCGAGGCCCGCCGGGGCCTCGACGCCGGCGCCTGGCTGTCCTTCAGCGGGATCGTCACCTTCCCCAGGGCGCCCGACGTGCGGGCCGCCGCCGCCTACTGCCCGCTCGAGCGGATGTGCGTGGAGACGGACTCGCCCTACCTGGCGCCAGTACCCCACCGGGGCCGGACCAACACGCCGGCCTGGGTGAGCGTCGTCGGCGCCGCCGTGGCCGCCCTGCGCGGGGTCGACCCCGAGGTGGTCGAGGAGGCCACCAGCGCGGCGGCGGCGGAGCTGTTTGGCCTGCCGGCGCCGGGGCCGCCGGGGTCCTGGAGGCCGGGCGCGGCTTGACCCTCACCCGAGGCGAGGTGGCAGCCCTTGTGGCCGGCCACGGGCTGCACCCCCGCCGCGCCCTCGGCCAGCACTTCGTCGCCGATCCCAACACCGTCCGCCGCATCGCCCGCCTGGCCGACGTGGTCCCGGGGGAGCGGGTGGTGGAGATCGGGGCCGGACTCGGTTCGCTGACCCTGGCCCTGGTCGAGACGGGTGCCGCCGTGACCGCCATCGAGGTGGATCCCCACCTCCTGCCGGCGCTGCGGTCCGTGGTCGAGCCCGCCGGGGCGGCGGTGGTGGAGGGCGACGCCATGACCCTCGACTGGGACGCCCTGCTCGGCAGTGCGGGGTCGGGCGCCGGCGGGTCGGGTGGCGCCGGCGGGTCGGGTGGCGCCGGCGGTGGCGCCGGCCGGGGCTGGGTGCTGGTGGCCAACCTGCCCTACAACGTGGCCACCCCGCTGGTGGCCAACCTGCTCGACGGAGTGCCGGCCATCGAGCGGATGCTGGTCATGGTCCAGCGGGAGGTGGGGGAGCGCTTGGCCGCCGGCCCCGGCGAACCCGCCTACGGGGCGGTGTCGGTCAAGGTGTCCTACTGGGCGAGCGCCGAGGTGGTCGGCCTGGTCCCCGCCACCGTCTTCGTGCCCCGGCCCCGGGTGTCCTCGGCGCTGGTGGCCATCAGGCGCCGGCCGGCGCCGGCGGTCGATCCCAACGTGGTGAGCGCGCCCGAGCTGTTTGCCCTGGTCCGGACGGCATTCGGCCAGCGCCGCAAGATGCTGCGCCGTTCCCTGGCCGCCCTGGTGCCCGGGGACGCCTGGGGGCCCGCCGGAGTGGCCCCCGACGCCCGGCCCGAGGAGCTCGGCGTGGAGGCGTGGGGCCGCCTGGCCGCCGCCTCGGCCGGGGCCGCGGCGGGCCGGGCC
>JBOGGP010000014.1:0-20451 GCA_050744105.1 Acidimicrobiales bacterium | reverse complement strand
CCCCGCCGGTGATCTCGGTGACCCCGGCGGCGTGGACCTCGGCCGCCAGCTGGGTGAAGGAGGTGTAGAGGGGAGTGGCGTTGGGCAGGCCGTTCACGAAGTCTGGCGTGCGCAGCAGAGGATCCCCGCCGCCGACGAGGAACAGGTCCCCGGTGACGATCCCCCCGGCGGGGGCGGCCGTGGCCTCCACCGAGGTGGTGAAGTGGTAGTCGGGGCCCAGCTCGGCCATGGCCGCCACGGCGGTGAACAGCTTGAGGTTGGAAGCGGGGACCAGCTCCATCTCCGGGTGCAGCTCGAAGAGCACCGACGACCCCTGGTCCACCTCGAGGCAGGTGGTGGTGGCCGCCGCCCCGAGCGAGCCGGCGGAGGTCACCGCGGCGAGGGCCCGGGTGAGCTGCTGGGAGGCCACCGTGGCCTGCAGCCAGCCGGGCAGGCGCCGCACCGACAGCACGGAGGTGCCGAGGGGGGGCGCCAGGGCGGCTGGCCCGGGCCGGGCGGCCGCAGCCGGGGCCGGGCTCCAGGCCAGGGCCGGGCCGGCAGCCAGCACGGCGGCCAGCACGGCGGCTGCGCCCGGTCCCCTCCTGGCGCCGCGGGCTCTGTGCATCCGCCCGGGCAGGATAATCAGTGCATCCGCCCGGGCCGGATAATCAGTGCATCCGCCCGGGCAGGATAATCAGTGCATCCGCCCGGGCAGGATAATCAGTGCATCCGCCCGGGCAGGATAATCAACACGATGATCAGGTGGCGGCGGTGCCGGACCGATGGCCGGACCAGATCCGAGGGGGCGCTAGGCTGGCCCGGTGCCCGGGATCGTTGTCGCCGTCATCATCGGGCTGGCCCTCTGCCAGCTCGGTCTCTACCTCACCACGGTGTACCTGCACCGTACCCTCTCGCACCGGGCCATCAAGATGTCGGCGCCATTGTCGTTCGTGTGCCGCGCCCTGGTGTGGCTGCTCACCGGGATAACCCCTCGTCAGTGGGTGGCCGTCCACCGCAAGCACCACGCCTTCACCGACGTGGCCGGCGACCCTCACTCGCCGATCCTCGAAGGGTTCGCCGTCGTCGAGCTCACCAACGCCTGGCTCTACCACAAGGTGGCCAAGGATCCGGCGGCGGTGACCCGCTACGCCCGGGACCTGCCGCCAGACCGCTGGGACAGGGTGGTCTTCGACCACGGCATCGTGGGCCTGGTGGTGGGCTGGAGCCTGACCGCCCTCGGCCTGGGGTGGGAGCTGGCCCTGGTGGTGTGGGCCGTCCACATCGTCACCTACCTCCTCCTCAACGGCGCCATCAACGCCGTGGGCCACAGCTACGGCCGGCGGCTCTTCAGCGGTCAGGCCACCAACAGCCAATGGCTGGCATGGATGGTGGCCGGCGAGGGCCTCCACTCGAACCACCACGCCGCCCCCACCTCGGCCCGCCTGGCCCTGCACCCCGGCGAGGTCGACCCGGCCTGGTGGTTCATCAGCATGGCCCGGCGCCTGCGCTGGCTGAGCGTACGACACAGCGAGGTCCACCTGAGCCCGCGGGCCCGGGTCAGCGAGGCGGAGCTGGTCTAGCCCGCCCCGGCGCCCGGTGCCGGGCGGTCGCCGACCGGCATGCGCTCACATGGGCCAAATCGTGCGGAGGCCCCCCTGCGGGGGGTAGAACACTGTCCCATGAGCGCCACCACCTCCCGGGACACCAGCCTCGACCAGCTGGCCATCAACGTGATCCGGGGCCTGTCGATGGACGCGCCGCAGCGGGCCAAGTCCGGGCATCCCGGCACCGCCATGGCGCTCGCCCCCCTCGCCCACGTCTTGTGGACCAGGATCATGAAGCACGACCCGGCCGACCCCGACTGGCCCGACCGCGACCGCTTCATCCTCTCGCCCGGCCACGCCTGCATACTGCTGTACTCGCTGCTCCACCTCTTCGGCTACGGGCTCGAGCTGGAGGATCTGCGCCAGTTCCGCCAGCTGTACAGCCGCACCCCCGGGCACCCCGAGGTCCACCACGCTCCGGGCATCGAGGTGACCACCGGGCCACTGGGCCAGGGTTTTGCCAACGGCGTCGGCATGGGCGTGGCCGAGCGCTACCTGCGGGCCCACTTCGGCGCCGGGCTGGTCGACCACCACGTCTTCGTGATCTGCAGCGACGGCGATCTCATGGAGGGCATCAGCCACGAGGCCGCCTCCCTGGCCGGCCACCTGGGGCTCGGCCGCCTGGTCTACGTCTACGACGACAACCACGTCACCATCGACGGCGTCACCGAGCTGGCCCTCAACGACGACGCCTGCGCCCGCTTCCGGGCCTACGGGTGGCACGTGGAGGACCTGGGCGAGATCGCCAACGACACCGCCGCCCTCGAGGCCGCCATCCGCCGGGGCATGGCCGAGGAGGACCGCCCGTCGTTCCTCTCACTGCGCAGTCACATCGCCTGGCCCGCTCCGCACATGACCGACTCCCCGGCGGCCCACGGCAACCCGCTGGGCGACGACGAGGTCGCCGCCACCAAGGAGATACTCGGCCTGCCCGCCGACCAGACGTTCTGGGTGCCTCCCGAGGTCGTCGACTACTACCGCTCCTGCGCCGGCGCCGGCGCCGCCGCCCATCGCCAGTGGTCGGCCCGGCTCGACGCCTGGGACGGCGACAGGGAGCTGTGGGACGCGGCGTGGCGGGGGCAAGGGACCGAAGGCTTCGCCGACAAGCTCCCGACCTGGAAGCCGGGGGAAAAGGTGGCGACCCGCCACGCCCTCAAACCCTGCCTCAACGCCATCATGGACGACGTTCCCGGCCTGGTCTCGGGCGGCGCCGACCTCACCGGCAACACCGGCACCGGCCTCGACGCCACGCCCCAGCAGTCCAAGGAGCATCCCGAGGGCCGGCTGATGGCCTACGGGGTCCGGGAGCACGGCATGGGCGGGATGATGAACGGCATGGCCCTCCACGGCGGGGTGCTGCCGGTGGGCGGCACCTTCTTCCAGTTCAGCGACTACATGCGGGGATCGGTGCGCCTGGCCGCCCTGAGCCAGGCCAAGGTCATCTACGCCTGGAGCCACGACTCGGTGGGGCTCGGCCAGGACGGGCCCACCCACCAGCCCATCGAGCACCTGGCTGCCTGCCGGGCCATCCCCAACCTGCGGGTCATCCGGCCGGCCGACGCCAACGAGACGGCTCAGGCGCTGCGCATCGCCGTCGACCGTGACGGCCCCACTGCCCTCATCCTGTCCCGCCAGGACGTGCCGGTCCTGGAGGGCACCGCCGAGCTGGCCGCCGAGGTCGAGCGCGGCGCCTACGTCCTGGTGGAGGGGGACGAGGATCCCGACATCGTCCTGCTCGCCACCGGCAGCGAGGTCGCCCTCTGCGTGGATGCCGCCACCCGCCTGGCCGACGACGGGATCACCGCCCGAGTGGTCTCGATGCCGAGCTGGGACCTCTTCGACGAGCAGGACGACGACTACCAGGACGAGGTCCTGGGGTCCGGCGCGCCGGTGCTCTCGGTGGAGGCGGCGTGCTCGTTCGGGTGGGCCCGCTGGGCCGACGACCACGTGGCCATCGACCACTACGGAGCCTCGGGCCCAGGTTCGGCCGTGCTGGCCGAGTTCGGCTTCACCGGGGAGAACGTGGCCTCCCGGGCCCGGGCCCTCCTCGACGAAGGCCTCGACGACTCCGCCGTGCCCGACGAGTGAGCAGGCCGGACGGCTGAGCAGGCCGGACGGCTGAGCAGGCCGGACGGCTGGCACCGAGCCTGCCTGTCCCTGTTTGGTGGACCCAACCCCAGATCCCGGAGGAAACATGACCCGACTGCACGACCTCCACCGCCAAGGCCAGAGCCCGTGGATCGACAACCTCACCCGCGCCGCGGTGACCGGGGGGGGTCTGGCCGCCCTCGTCGAGGCGGGGGTGAGGGGGGTCACGTCAAACCCGACCATCTTCGAGAAGGCGATGACCGGCTCGGCGGACTACGACGATCAGTTCCGCCACATCGCCACCGAGGAGTCAGTCGACGCCGCCTTCTGGGAGATGGCCATCGACGACGTACGCGGGGCTCTCGGCATCCTGCGGCCGATCTACGACGGCAGCGGGGGCGGCGACGGCTTCGTGTCACTGGAGGTCGCCCCTGCCCTGGCCCGCCACACCGCGGCCACCGTTGACGCCGCCCGGTCGATCCACTCCAGGGTCAACCTGCCCAACCTGATGGTCAAGATCCCCGCCACCGCCGAGGGGGTGCCAGCCATCCGCCAGATGATCGCCGACGGCAGGAACATCAACGTCACCCTCATATTCAGCCTCCCTCGCTACGACGAGGTAATCGAGGCCTACATCTCGGGGCTGGAGTCCTTCGCCGCCGCCGGCGGGGACCTGGCCGCCGTGCACTCGGTGGCGTCGTTCTTCGTCAGCCGGGTCGACACCGAGGTCGACCGCCGGTTGGGCCAGCTGGGCAACCGGGGCAAGGAGCTGTCCGGCCTGGCGGCGCTGGCCCAGGCCCGCATGGCCTACCAGCTCTTCAAGGAGCGCTTCGCCGGCCCGCGCTGGGCGGCCCTGGCCAGCGCCGGCGCCCACCGCCAGCGGCCGCTGTGGGCATCCACGTCGACCAAGAACCCGGCCTACCCCGACCTCCTCTACGTCGAGGGCCTGATCGGCCCTCACACCGTCGACACCATGCCCGACGCCACCGTCGGGGCGTTCTGCGACCACGGAACGGTGGCCCGCACGGTGGACCACGACCCCGACGAGGCCGCCGGCAACCTGGACCGCCTGGCCGACGCCGGCGTCGACATGGCCGACGTGGCCCGGACCTTGGAGGACGAGGGGGTGGCCAGCTTCGCCAAGAGCTTCGACGGGCTCATGGCCTCCCTCACCGACAAGGCGCGGGCCTTGGGCATCGCGTCGTCCTGAGGTCGATGACGGCAGTGGAGGATCTCATCGAGAACCCCCTCCGAGCGGGGGCAATGAGCAGCCGCCAGGCCCCACCGGGGGTGCTGGTGGTCTTCGGCGCCTCGGGCGACCTCACCACCCGCAAGCTGCTCCCGTCGCTGGAGCGCCTGTCACGGCGGCGGCTGCTGCCGGCCAGCTTCGCCGTGGTCGGCGTGGCCCGGCGCAACATGGACGACGACGCCTTCCGGGCGGCAATGCGCGCCGCGGTCCCCGGCGCCCACCCGGGCTGGGCCGACCTGGCTGGGCGCAGCCGCTACGTGGCTGGTGACTACACCCATCCCGACACATTCGAAGCGCTCACCCACACCCTCGACGAGCTGGACGAGCAGCTGGGCACGGCGGGCAACCGCACCTTCTACCTGGCCACCGTGCCCGCCCTGTTCTCGGAGGTGGCCGCCGCCCTGGGCCGGGTGGGCCTGGCCAAGCCGGCCGGTCCCGGAGCCAACGTGCGCCTGGTGGTCGAAAAGCCCTTCGGCCGGGACCTGGCCAGCGCCCGGGCCCTCGACGCCGCCCTCCACGACGTCTTCGACGAGGAGCAGATCTACCGGATCGACCACTACCTGGGCAAGGAGACGGTGCAGAACGTCCTGGCCCTGCGCTTCGCCAACGCCATCTTCGAGCCCCTGTGGAACCGCAGCTACGTCGACCACGTCCAGATCACCGTTGCCGAGTCCCTGGGGGTGGAAAAGCGCGGTGGGTTCTACGAGACCGCCGGCGCCCTGCGCGACATCGTCCAAAACCATGTCATGCAGGTCCTGGCGCTCACCCTGATGGAGCCGCCCAGCTCGGTGGACCCCCAGGGGGTGAGGGACGAAAAGGTCAAGGCCCTGCGCGCCGTCGTGGTGCCGACCCGAGCCCAGGTGGCCGAGGACGTGGTCCGGGCCCAGTACGACAGCGGCTGGACCGAGGGCCGGGCCGTCGCCGCATACCGCGAGGAGCCCGACGTCGACTCCCTCAGCCAGACCGAGACCTATGTGGCCATGAGGCTGGAGGTCGACAACTGGCGGTGGGCCGGGGTGCCCATATACATCCGAACCGGCAAGCGCCTGCCCAAGCGGGTGACCGAGGTGGCCCTCGAGTTTCAGCGGGTGCCCCACCTGCTCTTCGACGCCGCCCAGGCCCACGGGCTCAACCCCAACGCCCTGGTCATGCGCATCCAGCCCGACGAGGGTGTGACGCTGCGCTTCGGCGCCAAGGTGCCGGGCCAGACCTTCCAGGTACGCGACGTGCTCATGGACTTCTCCTACGGCACCGCCTTCGTCGAGGAGGCCCCGGACGCCTACGAGCGCCTGTTGCTCGACGCCATGGTGGGAGACCCCACCCTGTTCATCCGCAGCGACGAGGTGGACCAGGCCTGGCAGATCGTCGATCCCCTGCTGGAGTCGTGGGCGTCGGGCGCCCCGCCGCTGTCGGGCTACGCGGCCGGGACCTGGGGGCCGCGGCGGGCGGACCAGCTCATCGAACGCGCCGGCCGCCAGTGGCGCAAGCCGTAGCCGTCGAGGCCTGGGCCGCCCAGGCCGTGCGGGTGGGCGACGTGGTGGCGGCCCTCGACCAGCTGCGCCGCCGGCGCCTCCACCACTCCCTGACCCGCACCGCGGTGATGACCCTGATCGCCGTGGTGGCCACCGACGACGGCGAGGAGGCTGCCAACCAGGCCGTCCACGCCCTGGGGGCCCACCACCCGGCCCGGGTGGTGATGCTCTGCGCCGACCCCGACCAGGCCGCCGCCCTCGACGCCCGGGCCGAGCTCTACCGCATCGAGGGGGACCGCCCCGGCGGCCCTGACCGAGACGGCCCTGACCAAGGCGGCCCTGACCGAGGCGGCCCTGACCGAGGCGGCCCTGACCCCGGCGGCCCTGACCCCGGCGGCCCTGACCCCGGCGGCCCTGGGGCCAGCGGCCCTGACCCCGGCGGCCCTGGGGCCAATGCCTACTTCGAGGAGATCACCCTGTCGGTGGGAGGACAGGCGGCCTTGCACCTCGACTCGCTGGTGGAGCCCTTCACCCTGGCCGACCTGCCCGTGGTGGTGTGGTACGTCGACGCCCTCCCCGATCCGGCCGATCCCCTGCTGGCGGTGGCCGACGCCGTGCTGGTCGACAGCCGCGACGCCGAAGGGCTCGACCTGCGCCGGCTGCTCGAGCTGGCCAGCCGCCGCAGCGTGGTCGACCTGTCCTGGATGAGGCTCGAGCCGGCCCGGTCCCTCCTCGCCAGCCTGTTCGACCCCCCGGCGTTCCGCCCCTTCGCCGCCGCCGCCACGTCGGCGACGGTGCGGGGCAAGCCGGGGCCCCGCCACCTGCTCGGGGGATGGCTGAGCGCGCAGCTCGACCTCCCGCCGCGCCAGGTCGAGCTGGTCGACGCCCGCCACATCGGGATCACCATCGAGACCGCCCTGGCCGGCGACCTGGCCACCTTCGAGATCGGCCGCCTCGAGTCCGGCCACACCCTGTGGGCAGCGGCCACCGTGGCCTCGGGCCCCTCTCCCCGCCAGATCCTCCCCCTGCCCGACGACCGGCTGCCGGCGTGGCTGGCCCTGGCCCTCACCCGCCTCCATTCCGACGGGATCTGGGAGCGGGCCTTGTCGGCGGCCGGCAGCCTGGGCGTCTGATCGACAGCCAGGACCGCCCGGCGGGAGGGGGGCGCTAGGTTTTCACTGGTGCCTCCCGAGCTGACGATCGTCGACGACCTGGCCGGAGCCTTCTCCGAGCGGGTCGTCGCCGCCTTCGGGGCCCGCCGCCACGACGTCTTCTGCCTGGCCCTGTGCGGGGGGAGCACGGCCACCCTGTGCTACCGGCGCCTGGCCGAGGTGGGGGCAGCGTCCGTGGACTGGCTGTCGGTCAACATCTACTGGGGGGACGAGCGCTGCGTCCCCGCCGACGACCCCGATTCCAACCAGCTCCTCGGCCGCCGGGAGCTGCTGGAGAAGGTGGGGGCGGCCAACGCCGTCTACCCGATGAGCTGCGACGACGGTCCCGACGCCTACCAGCTGCGGATCGGCGAGATCGGCCAGCTTGACCTGGTCCACCTCGGCGTGGGCCCCGACGGCCACACCGCGTCGCTGTTCCCGGACTCTGCCGCCCTGCACGCCGACCCCGGACAGCTCGTCACCTTGAACGAGGATCCGGCCGGGCGCAACCCCCACCGGCGCATGACCCTGACCTTCGCCGGGATCGCCCGGGCCCGCCTGGCCGTCGTCACCGTCGGCGGGGCCTCCAAGCGAGACGTCATGGAAGCCCTGGTGGCCGGCGCCGACCTGCCCGCCGCCCACATCCGGGCCGACGAGGTCGTCTGGCTGGTCGACGGGGAGGCCGCTCCCCGGAACCACCGTCACTGATGCCGGATCCGACCCTGATGCCGGATCCGACCCCGGGCCGGGCCGGGGCCGGCCGGGCCGGCCGCACCGGGCGGCCCGACATCGACGCCCTCGTCGCCGGCCTGCTCGACGCCACCGGTGTCGCCGCCAACCGAGACCAGCTGGTCGAGCTGCTGGCCACCGTGGTCCGCATGGCCTCGGCCGGCCGCGACCGCCTGGATCTCAAGATCGCCAATGCCGCCCTGCGGGAGATGAGCGACGGCTTCGAGATATTCGCCCCCTACCGCCACGTCCGCAAGGTCACCATGTTCGGCTCGGCCCGCACCCTGCCCACCGATCCGCTGTACGGCCAGGCCCGGGACCTGGCCGCCCGGCTGGCCGCCCAGGGCTGGTCCACCGTGACCGGCGCCGGTCCCGGGATCATGGCCGCCGGCCTGGAGGGGGCGGGGATCGACCACAGCTTCGGCATCAACATCAGGTTGCCCTTCGAGCAGGGGGCCAATCCCTTCATCGCGTCCGATCCCAAGCTCGTCTCCATGAAGTACTTCTTCACCC
The DNA here is from genome assembly GCA_050744105.1 of Acidimicrobiales bacterium. Taxonomy (GTDB): domain Bacteria; phylum Actinomycetota; class Acidimicrobiia; order Acidimicrobiales; family Palsa-688; genus JBOGGP01. Next base: position 11,666 of record JBOGGP010000014.1, on the reverse strand, counting down.
GCAAGCTCCTCCTGATCAAGGAGTCCAGTGGCTACGCCGTGCTCCCCGGTGGCTTCGGCACCCTCGACGAGGCGTTCGAGCTGCTCACCCTCGTCCAGACCGGCAAGGCCGAGCCGGCGCCGGTCGTCCTGTTGGAGGTCCCCGGGGGCAGCTACTGGAGGGCCTGGGAGCGCTTCGTGACCACCGAGGTGGCAGAGCGGGGCCTGATCGGCGCCCACGACCCCAGCCTGTACCTGATCACCGACGACGTCGACGTGGCCGCCGGCGAGATCCTCGGGTTCTACCGCAACTACCACTCCCTGCGCTGGGTCGGCGACCGCCTGGTCATCCGACTGCGGGCCATGCCCAGACCGGCCGAGATGGCCGACCTCAACCGCCGCTTCGACGACCTGCTGGCCACCCGACCGGCCAGCGACCCCCACCCGGGCATCGAGGCGCTGCCCGGCCCCCTCGGCGCGGAGAGGAGCGCCGAGGACCACCCCGAGCTGCCCCGCATCGCCCTGGGCTTCGACCGGCTGTCCTACGCCCGCCTCCGCCAGCTGATCGACGCCCTCAACGATCTCCCGAGCGCGGCCACGCCAGCCGGCCGGGACGGGGTCGCCCCGTACTAGGACGAGCGTTGCTTCGTTGACTCTGTTGAGGTCTTGACCAGCGTGAATACTCACAATTCAGTCAACGAAGCAACGCTCGCCTTGGTAGTGACCGCTTGGCGGAGCTAGGCGTCGTCGGGCTCGACCAGGATGGCGGCGGCCCGCTCCACCGCCCGGCGGGCCCGGCTGAGGCGCCGCTCGTCGACCGGCAGCTCGACCCCGCCGGCGTCGATCGACTCCCGCAGACGCTCGATGGCCAGGTCGGCCATCTCCTCGCTGATGGCCAGCAACCGGGTCCGGATGTCCTCGAGCTCGCCGGCCACGCCCGTGGTGCCCCTGGACAGCTCAGGACGGGTCGGTCGGGCAGCGGGTGCCGCCGGCCGGCGGTTGCAGGTCGACCAGGTAGGTGTCGACGGCGGCCCGGATGCACGCCGAGAAGACGTAGCCGGTGTGGCCGTTGCCCACCCGGGTGAGGAGCACCCCCTTCGACAGCTGGGAGGCCAGGGCCTGGGCCCACCGGTAGGGGGTGGCCGGGTCGCCGGTGCTGCCCACCACCACGATGGGGGGGGCGCCGGGGGCGGCGATGGCCTGGGGATGGTCCGTCGGCGGGTAGGGCCACACCGTGCACAGCAGGCCGCTGTAGAGGTTGGCCAGGCCGAACACCGGCGCCACGGCGGCGGCGGCCGGGGCGTCGGCCTGGATCTGGGCGGCCGTGGGCCAGGGCCCGTCCTCGCAGCTGACGGCGTCGTTGGCCACCAGCAGGTTGTCGTACTGGCCATTGCTCGAGCGGTCCTCGTAGCTGTCGAACGACGACAGCAGGCCCGACCCGTCCCCCCTCGACGCCTGGTGGAGGTCGTCGCCCAGCCCCGGCCAGCTGGCCGGGTCGTAGAGGCTTTCTGCGATCCCGAGGAGGACCTGGTTGGGCCCGACGGAGCGGGCCGCGCCCGCCGTCGACCCGGCTGCGCCGCTGCCGGGCACCACGAGGGGATGGAGGCGGACCTGGGCGACCAGGGCGACCACGGCGGCCCGCATGGCCGGGCGGCCCCCGGCCGGCTTCCACGCGCAGGCGTTGGCTGGTGTCGCGCACCAGTCGAAGAAGGAGGCCAGCTCGGCGTCGACAGCGGCGGCCTGGGTGTCGACCGAGGCGATGGCCGACAGGGACGGGTCCTCGGCGCCGTCGAGGACCATGGCCCGGATGTGGGTCGGGTACTCCTGGGCGTAGGTGGCCCCGAGGAACGTACCGTAGGAAAAGCCCAGGTAGTTGAGCTTGGCGTCCCCGACGGCGATGCGGATCCGCTCCATGTCACGGGCGGCGTCGACGGTGCCCACGTGCGCCAGCACCGGACCGGTACCGGCCCGGCACTCCTTGGCCAGCGTGCTGTCCGCCCCGACCAGGGCCCGCACCCCGGCTGGCGTGACCGGGGCCCCGTCGACGCCGAGGTAGCTGTCGAGCTGGGGCCCGGTGGCGCAGGTGACCGGCGCGCTGGCCCCGACCCCCCGGGGGTCGAACCCGACGATGTCGAAGTGGGACAGGACGGTCCCGGGAAGCTCGAGCACCAGGTCGGGCAGGAAGCTGAGCCCCGACGCCCCCGGGCCTCCCGGGTTGACCAGCAGCGACCCGATCCGGGGCCCGCTGGCCGCCATCCTGTCCAGGGCGATCCCGATCGTCGGCCCGTCGGGGTGGGCGTAGTCGAGGGGCACGGCCAGGGTGGCGCACTCCAGGCCGTCGCCGGCCAGCGCTCCCCCACAGGCGTGCCAGGGCAGGGGCGCGGCCGGCGGCGGAGCCGGCGAGCCGGGCAGGCCCACCTGCCGCGGGTTGCAGGCAGCCAGTCCCGCCAGGACCAGGGCGGCGGCCAGCCAGGGAGCCGTGAGTCGGACCACTCCCCTCGACGATCCACCCCGGCTCCGCCCGGTCACCAGCTCCCCTGTCACCGGCCCGACGCTACTGTCCGGGCGACCATGGCCGATCGACCACCCGACCTCATCCCCGATCCGGCGCCGGCCCCCTCTGGGCTGGCCCTGTCCGGCTACGTCCAAGCCGAGGCGGGCGCGGTGGTCGAGCGGCTCCTCGGCTGGCTGCGCATCCCGTCGATCTCCGCCCATCCCGGCCGGGCCGGCGACCTGGCCGACTCGGCCGCCTACGGCGCCGGGCTCCTGCGGTCCGCCGGCCTCGACCACGTCGAGGTGCTCCCCACCGGCGAGCCGCCCGGGCGGGGCGGCCCCGCCGTCTACGGCGACTGGCTGCACGCCGGCTCGGGGGCCCCAACGGTCCTCGTCTACGGCCACCACGACGTGCAGCCGGTGGACCCGCTGGAGGAATGGCTGTCACCTCCTTTCGAGCCGGTGGTCGCCGCCGGGGAGTGCCGGGCCCGGGGGTCGATCGACGACAAGGGCCAGACCCTCTACCAGATCGAGGCGGCCCGGGGCCTGCTGGAGCGCCGGGGCCGGCTGCCGGTGAACCTCAAGTTCCTGATCGAGGGGGAGGAGGAGGTGGGCAGCCCCCACCTCGAGGCCCTGCTGGGGACCGAGCGGGACCGCCTGGCCTGCGACGTGGTGGTCGTGTCGGACACGGGGATGATCTCCCCGGAGGTGCCCTCGACCACGGTGAGCCTGCGAGGCCTGGTTGCCTTCGACGTGGCCCTGCGCAGCGCGCCGGCGGACCTGCACAGCGGGCAGTGGGGGGGCACCGTGCCCAACGCCGCCCTCATCGCCGCCCGGCTGGCCGCCTCCCTCCACGACGCCCAGGGCCGGGTGGCCATCCCCGGCTTCTACGACCGGGTGCGACCGCTGTCGGCCGCCGAGGCGGCCTCGCTCGACCGCCAACCCTTCGACGAGGCCGCCTTCAGGGCCCAGGCCGGGGTGGCCTACCTCGAGGGCGAGGCCGGCCGCTCGCCCCTGGAGCGCATCGGCACCCGCCCGACGGCCGAGGTGGTGGGCATCCGGGGCGGCTACGACGGTCCCGGGGTCAAGACCATCGTCCCCGCCACCGCCGGGCTAAAGGTGGCCATGCGCCTGGTGCCCGACCAGGCGCCGGCCGACGTCAGCGAGGCGTTCCGGGCGTGGCTGGCCGGCGCCGTGCCCCCGGGCACGGAGGTGACCGTGACGCCCCTGGGCGCGGTGGCGCCGGCCGCCACCCCCCTCGACCACCCGGCCACCCACGCCCTGACCAGGGTGATCGAGCGGGTGTGGGGCAGGGCTCCCCTGCTCACCAGGGAAGGCGGCAGCGGGCCGGAGGAGGCGCTGGGCCGGATCCTCGGCGCACCGGTGCTCTTCCTCGGGGTGGCTCTGCCGCAGGACCGGTTCCACGCCCCCAACGAGCGCATGGTGATGAGCCAGTTTTGGAAGGGGCTGCTGGCCGCCGGGGAGCTCCTCGATGAGCTGGCCGCAGCTGGGCGCCCGGTTGGCTGAGCGGACGAGGGGAAAGGGGGCGGGGCCCGCCTCAGCCGCCGCCCCCCCTTTCACCTCCTCTGCGGGCCGGCGCGGGCCGGGCCAGCGCGAGTGGGTCAGCTTCGAGGACCCCGACGAGGCCCGCACCTGGGTCTTCGACGTGACGTTCCTCCTGTCCAGGTGGTCCTGCCTGTTCGGGTCAGGCTGCCAGGGGGTGCTGACCGGACCGGCCCCCGAGCTCGAGCAGGGCTGCTGCTCGTACGGGGCCCACTTCACCGACGCCGCCGACCTCGACCGGGTGCGCTCGGCCGCCCGGGGACTGAGCGACGAGGTCTGGCAGCACCGGGGGGTGGCCCGCCGGGGGGGGATAGCCCGCACCCAGGGCGACGGCGCCCGGGTCACCCGGCTGGTGGACGGGGCGTGCATCTTCCTCAACCGGCCCGGCTTCGCCGGGGGCTCGGGCTGCGCTCTCCACCGGGCCGCCCTGGAGAAGGGGCGCCATCCCATGGAGCTCAAGCCCGACGTCTGCTGGCAGCTGCCCCTGCGGCGGGAGGACGACGTGGCCGCCGACGGGCACGTCACCTCGACCATCTCGGAGTGGGGGCGGCGCCACTGGGGCGACGGAGGAGCCGAGTTCGCCTGGTGGTGCACCGAGGCCCCCGAGGCCTTCGGAGCCTCCCTGCCCCTCTACCGGCGGATCCCCGCCGAGCTGGCCGCCATGGTCGGCGGGGCGGCGGCCGGCTGGGTGCAGGACTACCTGGACTCGCTTGGCGGGGTCTCAGGCGCCCCCGGGCGGGGGCACTCGACGGTCAACGTACCGCTCCCCACCAGGCGTGCTCAGCTGCCCAGTGGGCCCGACTCGGTGTAGGCGTCCTCCTCCTCTCCGCCCTCCTCCTCGTCCTCCATGGCCAGGCACCACGAGGCGTGGTCGTCGTCGGGGTCGGCCCCACACTCCGGGCATGGCTCGGCGGCGACCTCGGTCGAGCGCTTCAGCGAGCGGGCTTCCTCGAAGCGGCGATGCCGTCCCTTTTTCACGTGGTGCTCCCCGGGTGAGACGAGCGGAACAGCAGGCATTGTACCCCCCCTCCCCGGAGTCATGTCCGCGTGGGGGCCCTGGGGCCCGGGTGGCCACCACGCCCGGGTGGTTACCATGAGTTGCGTGGCCGCCGCCGACTTCGACGTTGTGGCGATGATCGGGCGCTTCCAGGCCCGGGCCAGGGCGGTCAAGCAGAGGGGGATCCCCCCTGTCGAGGGGCCCGACCGCAAGCGCTTCGTGGACCAGGCCCGGGTCGACTACATGGACTACGCCCTCATCGGTGACGCCGAGGCGTCCCTCGACGACGGGATCCTGACCCTCAGGGTCGACCTGCGCCCGGCCACTTCATAGCTGGCGGGCGCGGCCCGGGGTAGCTGGCGGGCGCGGCCCGGGGTAGCTGGCGGGCGCGGCCCGGGGTAGCTGGCGGGCGCGGCCCGGGGACGACCGGTTTGGGGAGAATTCGCACCTTTCGGGCATCCCGCCACGGAAATGGCTCCGTAACAGGACCAGGCAGACTGAGGAGGACGCCCATGAGGCTGCGCGGAAGCAGTAGGTACGGCAGCGCCAGGTATCGAGCGGTACGGGTGGCGGCCTCGGCTGCCGTCGCCGCGGCGATCGCCGCGACGGGCGCCCAGGCGTCGTCGGCCCAGTCACCGCCCGGACCGGCGCCGAGCACCGCCGGCGTGCATGCCGCCGCCCTGCCTCCCACCGACAGGGGTGGGTCCTGCTCGGGTGTCAGCGGGCAGGGCTACTGGGAGGTGGCCTCCGACGGCGGCATCTTCAGCTACGGCACCGCCGGCTTCTACGGCTCCCAGGGGGGCAAGCCCCTCAACAAGCCCATAGTCGCCATGGCCCCGAGCGTCGACGGCCGGGGATACCTCCTGGTGGCCTCCGACGGCGGCATCTTCACCTTCGGCGACGCCCCGTTCAAGGGCTCGGAGGGTGGCTCGCACCTCAACGCCCCGATCGTGGGCATGGCAGCCACCCCCGACGGCCAGGGCTACTGGGAGGTGGCCTCCGACGGCGGCATCTTCACCTTCGGCGACGCCTCGTTCTTAGGCTCCATGGGTGGCATGCACCTCAACGCCGGGATCGTGGGCATGGCGGCCACCGCCGACGGTCGCGGCTACTGGCTGGTCGCCTCCGACGGTGGCATCTTCACCTTCGGCGACGCCAACTTCTTCGGCTCGACCGGGGGGGAGCGGCTCAACCAGCCCATCGTCGGCATATCCGCCTCCCGCAACGGCAACGGCTACGTGATGACGGCCAGCGACGGCGGCATCTTCAACTTCGGTCCCGGGGCCACGTTCTACGGCTCCAAGGGTGGCGCCCCCCTCAACAGGCCGGTGGAGGGAGTCGCCGGGACCTTCCCGGGGAACGGCTACACCCTGTCGGCCTCCGACGGGGGGATCTTCACCTTCGGCGACAGCCACTTCTGCGGGTCCGCCGGCAACATCACCCTCAACAAGCCCGTGGTGGGCATCGCCTACTTCTGATGAGCCCGAGCAAGGAGCACAAATTGCCCGCAACCTCCCTCCCCGACATCTCCCGGCGACGGTTCCTCCGCAACGCGTCGGTGGGCGCAGCCGCCGCCGGCGTGGTCGCCATCGGGGGCACCGGCGTCGTCACCGCCATCTCCGGCGCCGACGCCGCCCCGCTGTCCTCGCTGGCCAGCTCCGGCACGCCCACCATGGAGGGCTCGGGCATCGTGGCCCACGTGGTCGACGCCAAGGCGGGGACCATGAAGATATTCGTCGGCACCAAGACGATCGACTACACCGACACCAACCTGGCCCAGCAGCTGCTCAGGGCAGCCCAGTGACGGGCAGCCCCATGGCCCCCGAGCGTCTGACCAGCACCGGATCGACCAGCAGCAACGACTCCTACCGCGAGGTGAACTGAGCCATGTCCTCCCACAGAGAAGCGCCCCTGATCTCAAAGGATCCGGTGGCCGACAGCACCGACGTGTACGCCTTCGTAAGCCCGGAAAACGACGGCACGGTGACCATCATCGCCAACTACGTCCCCCTCCAGGATCCCGACGGCGGGCCCAACTTCGCCGAGTTCGGCGACGACGTCCTCTACGAGATCCACATCGACAACACCGGGTCGGGCAAGCCGTCGATCACCTACCAGTTCAACTTCCAGATCCCCAAGCAAAACACCAGCAACTTCCTCTACAACACCGGCCCCATCACGTCGTTGACCGATCCCAACTGGATGCGGCCCCAGACCTACACGGTGACCAAGGTCCAGGGGGGCAGCTCGACCAGGCTCAGCCCGACGGGAGGGGGCACCCTGTACTGCCCGCCGTGCAACGTGGGCATCCGCTCCACCCCCAACTACGGCGCCCTGGCCGACATGGCCACCTACCGGCTGTCGAGCGGCGAGATGGTCTACGCCGGCCAGCGGGCCGAGGGCTTCTTCGTCGACCTGGGGGCGATCTTCGACCTGGGCGACCTGCGGCCCCTGTCGCCCGACCACCTGATCCCGGGGACGGCCATGGCCGGCATCAACTCCCTCTCCGACAAGAACGTGCACAGCATCGCCTTGAAGATCCCGATCAGCTCGCTCACCAGCACCGGCACCATGCCGAGCGGGCCCGGCGACCCCACCGCCGTGATCGGCGTCTACACCACGGCCAGCCGCCAGGCGTCGAGGGTGTACAACTCCGACGGCAAGGGTGCGGTGCTCGACACCGGCGGCTTCGTGCAGGTGTCGAGGCTGGGCAGCCCGCTGGTCAACGAGGTGGTCGTGCCCATGGCGCTCAAGGACTACTTCAACAGCCAGCCGCCGGCCAACGACTCCCAGTTCGCCGCCGCCGTCGAGCACCCGGCCCTACAGGGCCTGCTCCCCGTGCTGTACCCGGGGGCGTTCCCCAACCTGGTCGCCTACACCAAGCCGAGAGTCGACCTGGTGGCCATCTTCGCCACCGGGATCCCCGGCGCGGTGATCGGGGCGCCGTTCGGCGCCGGCACCTACCAGGGGGGCAAGGTCATCGCCGAGATGCTGCGGCTCAACATGGGCATCGCCGCCACCGGGTCGGGCGGGACCGGCACCAGCAACCTGGGCCTCCTCGGGGGCGACCTGGCCGGCTTCCCCAACGGCCGGCGGGTCACCGACGACGTGGTGACCATCGAGCTCAAGGCCGTGGCCGGCGCCACCATCCCCCTGGTCGACAAGACCTTCACCCCCGACAAGGCCGTCGCCCTGGTCAGCCAGGGGGTGACGGCCACGCCGCGGGCCTACAAGGCGGCGTTCCCGTACCTGGCCGACCCTCACGGCGGGTTCAACAACCCGCCGTCCACGCCGGCCTTCGACCCCAACCCCGAGCTGTAGGTCTGGCGCTGGCGGGTGCCGCGCCCGGAGCCGGCGAAGTCCCCTTCGTCGACTCCGGGCCCACCAGCGGGCCGGCCGAGGCCCTGGTCCTCGACATCGGCGGCGACATCGGCGCCCTGGTCGTCTATGCCACCGAGGAGTGCCTGGGCGCCGAGATCGACCTGACCCCGGCGGGCCAGCCTCGAAGCCACCACATCCACACCATGATCCGCCGGCGCCGGGGCGAGGGCCGCGAGTTCGCCGCCGGCGTGTACCCCGAGCTGGCCCAGGGCCTCTACACGCTCTGGAGCCTGGACGGCCCGCCGCTCGGTCAGGTGGCGATCCGAGGCGGGGCGGTCAGCGAGTTCCAGGCCGGTGACTGCCGGGCTCGGCCCTAGGATCAGCGAGTTCCAGGCCGGTGACTGCCGGGCTCGGCCCTAGGATCAGCGAGTTCCAGGCCGGTGACTGCCGGGCTCGGCACTAGGACTTAGCTTAGCTTAGGACTAGGACTTAGCTTAGCTTAGGACTAGGACGAGGTGTCCTGGCCTTGTCTCCGGTCGCCTATGCCTCCTCCGAGAGGGCGGCTCGACCGTTCCTCGAGGACCAGGCGTCCGGCGCCGGCGAAGGCCAGGGCGGCGTGGCCCTGGGTCAGCGCCCGCAGGGGCCGGCCGACCATCCCCAGGCGCCACCCGCTGGCCAGGCGAGCCCCGGGGTCGCCTCGCAGGGCCGCCACCAGGTCGGCCCGGGTGGCGAGCAGGGTGGCGTCGACCTCCTCGTCCCGAGCCACCTGGCCCACCCACGCCGCGGCCAGCGCCACCGCCGGCCGCAGGTCGCGTGCCACCTCGTCGGTCGGGGGCGCCACGATCTCGGAGGGGGCCAGGCTCCTCCCCCTGCGCACGGCGGCCAGGATCTCCTCGCCCAACCCGCCCTTCCGGTGGCGCCCGTCCATACCGCGCACCTGACCCAGATCCCCGTGGGTGGCCGGCGGGTGCGACGCCATGGCCTGGAGGGCCAGGTCGGGCACGACCATCCGAGGTGGCAGGTCGAGGTGGCGGGCCCGGCGCTCCCGCCAGGCGGCCAGCTCCTGGGCCACGCCCCGGGCCGAGCCGCGTAGCTGGCGGCAGTCACGCAGCTTCCACCACGCCCTCTCCGGCTCCCCCGGGCCGCGAGACCGGCGGAGCATGCCCTGGCACTCCTCGGTAGCCCAGCCCAGCCGTCCCCGAGCGGCCAGGTCTGCCTCCAGGGCGGCGGCCAGGGCCAGCAGGTGGGCGACGTCGGCCGCCGCGTAGGCCAGCTGCGACTCGCCGAGGGGCCGCCGGTTCCAGTCGGTGAGGCGGTCGCCCTTGGCCATGGCGACGCCCAGGTAGCTGGCGGCCAGGTTGGCCAGCGACGCCGAGCCGGCGCCGGCGAACCCGGCTGCCACCTGGGTGTCGAGCAACCGGGCCGGGCCCCGCCCGCAGGCCCGTTCGAGCACCTCGAGATCCTGCTCGGCGGCATGTGCCACCATGGTCGCCGGGCCCCCCAGGACGGCGGCCAGGGGGGCGACGTCGACGGCCAGAGGGTCCACCAGCGCGATCTCCACCTGATCGGTCCCCGGGGCCGTCCAGGCCAGCTGGACCAGGGCCAGGCGGGGCCAGTAGGTCCGCTCCCGGTGGAACTCGGTGTCCAGGGCGTAGCGGTCGACGCCGCTCAGCGTGGCGACGAGGGCGGCCAGGGCGGGGGCGTCGGCAACCAGGGCGGGGGGCGAGGAGCCCGAGGTGGCGACGGCCCCGCCCTCTAGGCCGACCCCGCCCACGAGCGCAGCTGGGTCAGGCTGCGAGCCAGGAGGCGGGAGACCTGCATCTGGCTGACCCCGACCATACTGGCGATCTCGGTCTGGCTGCAGCCCACCACGAAGCGAAGGTTGATGATGTGTCGTTGCCTCTCGGTCAGGCGGGCCAGCAACGGGCTCAGGCTGAGGCGCCCGTCCACCTCCGCCAGACGCCGGTCACCGGATCCCAGCCGGTTGGTCAGGGGCGTGCGCTCGCCAGGGCCGGGCGGCGCCTCGAGCGAGGCGTTGTGGCGGAGGCCTCCGGCGTCGAGAGCCTCCACCACGTCGTCGACCCTGGCACCCAGGTGGGAGGCCAGCTCCTCCAAGGTTGGCGACCGCCCGAGCTCCTGGGTGATCTCGTCGATGGCCTGCTGGGCCTGTAGGTGGAGGTCGTGGATCCGCCGGGGCAGCCGCACCGACCAGGCGCGGTCGCGCAGGTGGCGCTTGAGCTCGCCCAGGATGGTGGCGGTGGCGAAGGTGGTGAGCTCGGCGCCCTGGTGGGGATCGAAGCGGTCGATGGCCTTGAGCAGGCCGATCAGCGCCACCTGGTTGAGGTCGTCGAGCTCCTCCCCCCGCTGGGCGAAGCGGGCGGCCAGCGAGTAGGCCAGGCCCTGGTAGGCGTCGAGGACGGCATCGCGCGCCGGGAGGTCCCGGGTCTGGTGGTAGTCCTCGATGGCCCTTCGGATCTGGGCCCGCCCGGTCCTCGAAGGTGCCGGCGATCCCTTCTGTCGGGGCACGAAGGCACCTCCTTCCTGGCCGATCATAGTGCCCGTGCCCGATCCAAACGGGGCGGGGGCCGGCGGGACTGGGGCCGGCGGGACTGGGGCCGGCGGGGCGGGGGGCGCCCAGCGGACTTGGCGTCGGTCGCCGGGCAGGCGGGCGGTCAACCGCCGTAGCTCATGCGGGTGTCCTCCATGCGCAGGACCTCGGTGCCCTCCCATCTACCCCCTTCGCCCCCTTCGCCCCCTTCGCCCCCTTCGCCGGCCGGGCCTCCCGGCGTTGTCAGACCGCAGTCGACCACCTCGCCCACGAACCAGGTGTGCGAACCCAGGTCGACCGTGTGGCGCACCTCGCAGTCGAGCCAGGCCAGCGACGACGCCAGGACCGGCGCTCCTGTCCGGGCCAGGGTGACGGCCAGGCCGTTGAGGGTGGGCGCCGCCGGATCCCACTGCGCCGGCTTGACGAACCTGCGCACCACGGCCCGGTCGGCCCGGGCCAGGATGCAGACGGTAAAGCTGCCGCCAGCGGCCACCAGCTCCCTGGTCAGGGCGCCGGTCTCGATCCCGGTGGCGACCAGCTTGGGGTCGGTGGCCACCTGCACCACCCAGTTGGCCGCCATCAGGTTGGCCCGGCCGCCGGCGCGGCTGCCCACCAGGTACAGCCCGGTCGGCATCGACCACAGCACCCGCCGGCGCATGCGGTCGTAGGCGTCGCGGTCGGCGCCGGGGGGGAACGGCCCCACCAGGTCGTCGCCGCCGGCCATCTGGGCCAGGGTAGCGGCCGGGGCGCCGGCGCAGGGGGGCGC
>JBOGGP010000013.1:0-20699 GCA_050744105.1 Acidimicrobiales bacterium | reverse complement strand
TGTCACGCTCGACCAACGTCGCCTTGAGCTCCACGACCTGCTCCCCGAGGCACACACCACAATCACTACCAGGAGTCGCGCGGAGAGTGGTGGATGCTCTACCTCAGGCCACAGCCTGAGCAGTTACTTTAGGGCGGCACCACCTCCACTCGCCGCTTTCCTGCTCGCTGGTCGGTCGGTCGATCAGACCCGGGGGTCGAGATCGGCCAGCACCTCGCGCATAAAAGCAGTGGGACGGCGTCAAGGACCACGTTGAACAAGTCGGGAGGGAGGTGGACGGCAGCATCGTCGCTAGTCTGGTCTGGATGCCAATGATTGCAGGCCGACGCAACGGCGATCCGATCGGGAAGTCTGCCGGTTGAGCCACGGCGCCCGATCTACGCTCGCTGGCATGAAATCAAGCGGGTCCAAAGGCGCCGCCCTGGCGCCACATATAGAGGAGGGCGGCCCGACCGGCACGTCTTGGGCGTCCACGCCGGCGGTGCGCAAGACCATGCAGGGCAACCGCAGCAGTGACACCGTCCCCGAGGTCCGCATTCGCTCCGCGCTCCACCGCTCCGGCCTGCGGTTCTTCAAGCACCGCAGGCCGACGGATGGTGTCTCCTGCCGGGTCGACATCCTCTTCCCCTCCGCACGCCTCGCGGTCTTCGTCGACGGCTGCTTCTGGCACGGGTGCCCCGAGCACGGCACGCGGCCCAGGGTCCATTCAGAGTGGTGGCTGGCAAAGCTCGAGCGCAACCGGGTCCGCGACGAGCGCAACAACTCCGAGCTTCACCTTGCGGGCTGGCGGGTCGTTCGCATCTGGGAGCACGAGCCGGTCGCAGAGGCGGTACACCGTGTCCAGAGCGGGCTCGAGCCACGTGGCTAGCGCTAGCTCTCGTCCTCGGCAAGCTCGTCGAGGGTGTCCAGGACCTGTGGACGCTTGCGGCGCATGGCGTTCTGGGCGTCGTGGTGGAAGCGCTGGCGCAGGGCTGGCGCGCCGCCCAACTGATATGCTTCGAGGACTGCCTTCTCGACAAGGGCCACCTGATACGGCGTCGTCTCGCAGACCCGCTTGGCGTACGTCGTGACCGTCTTGGACACTGTGCCGGTGGTGGCGATGACGATAACCTGCGCCTGCAGGAGCGTAGCCATGCCCACCTCCTTGGCGAGCACGCCGACATCGACCAGCCTCGTGTTCTTGCACTGGAAGAGCCAGCGGCTGAAATGAAGATGCGATGCCTCGGCGACGAGGTCCACCTCGGCCCCGCCAGTGCGCACGCCACGGACGCGCAGCCGCAGTGGGGTCAGGCCGAGGTCGCTCGCCAGGTTGACGGTTAGAAGCTCCAGGGCGATGCCCTTGACGTAGGTGTCTTCGGACTGGAGGTTCCTGAAGATGTTCTCCAGAGGCGTGGTCATCACAGCCCGCAGATCGGCGGGCAGGGCGCCGGGCCGGAATCCCACCAGCAGTTCGAGGTCGACGTCGAGCAGCTTGTCGGTGGCGGCGATGGTCCCGCCCTTGCCGCCGCGCCCGCTCGCCTTCACGCTGTGGTCGATCCAGCCCACGCCCGAGAGCACCGAGTAGACCTTGCCGACCTGGCTCTCGTCGAAGATCGGGCCGTGTTCCTCGCGGACGAAGTCGAGCAGCTCCGGGGACGGTATCGGCCGGCGCCCTCGCGTGTCGCCGAGCCGGCGGATGGTGCCGAGGAATGCGCGCTGGACTCGAGTCAGCGACTGCCACTCCCCAATGATGGCAAGGCTTGTGCCCGTGATCTCAGCGATCCGGGCCTCGTCGATGACCCATCTCTTGTCGACCACCCCCGCTGTACCCAACCACTGGCGCAGCTTGCCAGGGTCGCCGGAGTTGGTGGTCAGCCAGTAGCCGCGACGGCGTAGCTCGGCGACAAGCTCCCTCTTGTTGATCGGCACCCTGCGCTGCTGCAGGTCCCGCACGGCGTCGAGAAGCTCCAGGCCCTGCCCATGCCTGAGGAGGTGGTCGACGAAGCGGTCCGTGCGCCGGTCGAGGTGGGCGTCGGCGGCCAGCTCGGCTCCCAGGTCTGTAAGGCGGTATGCCTCGGTGACCAGGCCGTAGCGCTGCATTCCGTTGAGGACGTTGCCCGACCGTGTGCGCTGCTGCTTGAGCCGCTCGGCGGCGACGGGGCGCGAGGCGGCGGCATCCGCGAACCAACGCTGCCGGATCGTCTCGACGATGGCGTCACGGTTGCCGGCTCTGACGGCGACGATGGCCAGCGTGTCGTCGAGGGCGTGCTTGCCGAGCTGACCGGGAGTGAACTCTCCGGTCCAGGGCAGGCGGAGCTGCTCGCCGGCAGGGTCAGTCATCCGTTATCCCAGTCCCGCTTCCAGGTGCTCGTGCACGGCGCGCCCGATCGACTCGGCAAGAAGGGGGGGTACGGCATTGCCGACCTGGCGCCACTGCTCATCGACCTTGCCCACCAGACACCAGTCATCGGGGAAGGTCTGGAGGCGCTTGATCTCCTCTATCCGTAGTATGCGGTTGCGCCAGTGGAAAGGACCCATGTTGTTGCTGCGACGAGCCTGGATGGTCCACGAGGGCATGTCCGGGCTCAGCTTGAGAAGGAAGGACCAGTACCGCTTGCGCCACTCGAACGACGGGTCCGGGTGGCCGCGCTTGGCGGTGAGATAGAGGTAGTTGTCCCCCGGCGGTATCTCGCAGAGCAGGTCGTGGTACTGGCCACCCGCGAAGTGGCCCTCGTCGGTGGCGTTCGCCTCGCTGTCGAGGTCGGCCAGCACCTCGCCTGCCGTCCGCCATGCCGGCAGGTCCTGAATGGGAAACGCACCATCGAGTCTCTTGGCATGGGTCGGTCGTGGAAAGGAAAAGGGACCAGTCTTGGAGCCGATAACGAAGTAGCGCTCTCGAATCTGTGGGACACCGTAGTCGGCCGCGTTGACCCGGCTGTGCGTGCAGAAGTAGCCCAACTCCTGAGCCGTGGTGAGGATCAGGTCCAGCGCCTCGCGGTGGACGCCGTACGCCAGCCCGGCGACGTTCTCCAGAAGGAAGGCTCTCGGCTTCACGATGCGCAGGACCTTGAGATAGCCGGTGAGCGTGGCGTCGCCGACCGGATCGTCAAGGGCGCGAGGCTTATCGGGGCGGTAGAAACGGGACTTCGAGTAGGGCGGGCAGGGAGGTCCCCCAGCGAGCAGGTCAACGCCCCCGGCCGCAACAACGGCAACGAGGTGCTCCTCGTCGATGTCCTGGATCGGGGCGAGAACGAAGTTGCTCTGGGGGAAGTTGATCTTGTGGCTTGCTGCGCAGAGCGAGTCGCTGTCGGTCGCGAACACGATCTCGAAGCCAGCCTTCCTAAGCCCGAGGTCGAGGCCGCCGCAGCCGCTGAACAGACTGACGCACCTCAACGTGCCCTCCATTAGCCTGATCCCAGGGTGGCGAGGACTGCCCCGACCATGTGTCGCGCCACCGGGGGCGGCACGGCGTTGCCGATCTGGCGGACGCGGTCGCGCCGGGTGCCGGCGATCTCATAGCCGGCCGGAAAGCCCTGGAGAGCGGCGAGCTCGGGGATGCGAAGCCGCCGGGTCTCCCAATGGAACGGGCCGGTCCATGGTCCAGGGCTGGCAGCGATCGTCCACGAGGTCAGGTCAGGGTGCAGCTTGAGCAGGAAGTTCCAGAACCGCGTCTCGGTCACAAAGCTCGGCTTCGGGTGCCCGCCCCAGGCGGTGTGAGCCTTGTAGTTCGAGCCCGGTGGAACAGTGGCGAGGTGCTCCGCCCAGCGGCCCCGGATGACCTCCTCGGGCTCGGAGAACCGGTTAGACCGGTATGGGGCGCACGCCCTGCCCGCCGTCGGCACCGGCTCCAGGTGAGCGTCGGCCCGGTGGGGCCGGTGATCGGTGGTCCGGTGGGTTGCCGGAGGAGCCTCGGGAAGGCCGGCCCGTGAGCCGAGGACGAAGACCCGCTCCCGCCGCTGTGGGACTCCGTAGGAGGCGGCATTGGCCCTGGTGACCGTGATCCGGTACCCGGCGGCGCCTAGCTCGTCGACCAGCCCGTCCAGCATGGGGCGGTTTCTAGGGTGGGTTATCGCGAGCACGTTCTCGAAGACGAAGCCGTCCGCCTTGGCCTCAGTGACCAGCCGGGAGAAATGCTCGACCAGGGTTCGGCGGCGGTCCGAGCGAGGGACGGAGGGAGCCGGGGGCCGGGGCAGGCCCGAGACCCCGCTCGCCCTGGCCCGCCGGTAGGCGGCGTCGTCGCCGGCCTCTATCCAGTAGGCGGCCTTTGAAAAGGGCTGGCACGGCGCACCCCCGAGCACGACGAGAGGATCGCGAGCGGACAGGCCGGCGACCCGGCGGAGCACGGAGCCCGTCACCTCGGTGACGTCGCCCTCCAGGACCTTGGCCTTCCCGGTGGGGCCGTTGGCCTTGAGGGTTTTGCAGGCCACTGGGTCGATGTCGACTGACAGGCGAAGCTCCCCTCCGGCCGCCTCAGCGCCGAGTCCGAAGCCTCCAGCACCCGCGAACAGGTCCACGATGCCCGCAGTCGTACATGTGTTCGCCCTCATACAGGCAAAGGTACGCGGGGGTTGTGACAGCGTCTGGTCGCTCCCCCCGGCCAGGCCACCTCGACATCTTGTCAGGCGCTGGGCACAGGCTCAGGGATGTCTACCATGGACCGCTACTACGCGCTGCCATGTCGCTCGGATCGTTCAGCTCGCGCTTCACCGAGATCGTGGGCGACACACCGTCGCACTACCGGGCGCGTGACCACCGCGACCTCAAGGTCGTGCCGGCGTGCGCCTGCGGGCCGGCCCGGGACGGCCGGGGGCCCGGCCACCCGACTCCCGACCCGTCCCTTGCCGAGCAGGACCGGAGAAGCACGAGACGGGTGAACTCTCCTACGATCGTCGCATGGCCGTCACCATCTCCTCAGTGTTCATCCCCGTCGACGATCCCGACGTCGCCCTCGGCTTCTACCGCGACGCTCTCGGCCTGGAGGTCCGCGGCGACGTAGCCTCCGAAGGCTTCCGGTGGGTCACCGTCGCCGCCCCCGGGCAGGACGTCGACATCGTCCTGTTCCAGCCGCACGGAGGTCGCTCGCAGGCCGAGGGTGACGCCCTGCTGGCGCTCGTGACCCAGGGGTCGCTCCAGGCGGCGATCTTCCGCGCCGACGACCTCGACACCACGTTCGACAAGGTCCGGGCGTCGGGCGCCGAGGTGCTCTCCGAGCCGGCGTCCCAGCCCTGGGGGGCGCGCGACTGCGCGTTCCGCGACCCCTCGGGCAACGTCGTTCGCATCGCCCAGGCCTGATCCTCGCCCGGCCCGCAATCTCGAAGAGCTACGCACCAGCAACTAGCAACTAGCAACTAGCAACTAGCAACTAGCACTAGCACTAGCACTAGCCAGCCTGGCCGGCCTTGGTCGCCTCCGGCACCTCCACCAGGCGCCCGCTGTCCACGTCGTAGATGAACCCGTGGATGGGGATCCGGCTCGGGACCAGCGGGTGGTTGCGGATACGGATGACGTCCTCTGCCACGCTGCGGGGGTTGTCGGCGATGGTGAGCCAGTCGATGTACTTGCCCTCGGCCGAGCCCGGGCCGGCGCCGACGTCGTGAAAGCCCTCGGGGCCCAGCTCGGCGGTCTCGAGACTGCTCTCGAGCAGGCCACGCATCACGTCGTCGGTGAAGGCAAGCATCCCGCAGTCGCTGTGGTGGATCACGAACCACTCGGTCGTGCCGAGCAGCTTGTAGGAGATGACCAGGGAACGGATGGCGTCGTCGCTGGCCCGGCCGCCGGCGTTGCGGACGACATGGGCGTCCCCCTCGCTCAGCCCCGCGTACTTGGCCGGATCCAGCCGGGCGTCCATGCAGGTGAGGATGGCGAAATTTCGGCCCGGTGGCATCGGCAGGTCGCCCCGCTCGCCGAAGGAGGCCGCGTATGCCTCGTTGGCCTGCAACACCTCGTCACGGATGGTCATCTGCGCCTTCCCTTCGTCATGGCGATACCGTCCCACGATAGGTGCGAGCCAACGAGGCGAGCCACCTCAGTCAGGGGGCCCGGTAGTCAGCGTAACGTTCGCCGTGTGGCTGGCTCCGGTACCGTCGGTCCACGTCACCGTCGCCTTGTCACCGGGGCGGGTCTTGTGGACGAGGGTGGTAAGGGACTGGCCGGAGGTGACCGGCTTGCCGTCGAAGGCGGTGATGGTGTCGGTGGCGACGATACCGGCCGTCGCCGCCGGGCCGCCGGAGCTGACGTCGGCCACTACCGCGCCCGACGTCCCGGTGCTGGAGGCCGCCACCTCGACACCGAGCAGCCCGGGCAGTCCGATGTGCACGGTTGAGGACGCCTGGCCGCTCTCGATCTGACGAGCGAGGGTAATGGCGTGGGCGATGGGTATGGCGAAGCCTACGGCGTTGAGCGGGTTGTACTGGTTGTTGACCGACGCCGCCGTGTCTATGCCGATCACCTCCGAGGCCGAGTTGGCCAAGGGGCCGCCCGAGTCCCCCGGCTGGATCGGGGCATTGGTCTGGATGAGCCCGCTCAGGTGCTCGACCGCGGCTCCCGTCTGGTCACTCACGCTGATCGGCTGGTTGAGCGCCTGGACCACACCGGTGACCACCGCCGGAGTGCCCCCCACGCCGCCGGCGTTGCCGATGGCCACGATGGAGTCCCCGACGGCCGGCACCGAGGCGGCCGTCTTGGCCACCGTGAGACCGGAGGCCTTCGCCAGTTGGATCACGGCGATGTCCTCGGTGGGATCGGTCCCGACCACGCTTGCCGAGTAGACCGCTCCGGTCGTCACCGAGGTCACCCGGATGGCCGTAGCCCCCTCGATCACGTGGTTGTTGGTGAGGATCTCACCGTTGGCCGACAGCACGATGCCGGTGCCCGCCCCAACGGTGTTGCCGAACCCGTAGCGGATGTCGATGTCGACCACGCTCGGATCCACCTTGTTGGCGACCGCCGCCGCCTGCCCCGTGGGAGCACTGCCGTTGTTGGTGTTGGGCTCGGTGCCTGGCGTGAAGGGGCGGCTCGGCGTGTTGGGCACGTCGGAGCTGAACGGAGGCGAAGAGGTCGCTGCCGGCGACCGGTTGCCAAGCTGTGTGCCGATGACGACACCGACGATGCCGGTGGCCAGGGCAACGAAGGCTGCGAGGGCGATGGTCCAGCGGTCGCGCCGTGGTCTCTTGGCCGGCGCGCTGCCCCAACCACCCGGGGGGCCACCCCACGGCCCGACCGGTCCCCCGCCCCCACCGTGTGAACCGCCGGCGGCCGGGGCGCCGTACGTCCCCGGGCCAGCGGGCGCGGCGCCGTAGGCGCCTTGGCCGGCACTGTAGGGGCCGGCACTGTAGGGGCCGGCACTGTAGGGCGCAGTGGTGCCGCCGTAGGGGTTGGGGGTGGTGCCGCCGTAGGGGTTGGTGGTGGTGCCGCCGTACGGGCCCGCCGGCGGTGGCGGGTAGGCGCCGCCGGGGTACGCCCAGGTCGGCGAGCCGGGCTCGGCGCCGGCAGGCACCTCGGTCTCCTGCCAGGGCCGGGCCGTGGGCGTCCAGGTCGGTGCCGGAGGCGGATCGTCGGTGACCGGAGGTTCGGGTGTGGTGCTCATGATGATGCCATCCTCGTATGGATGCGGCGGAAAAGGGCAGTTCCTGACTTCGGCGGTTGCCGCGCCATCCACCTTGGCGGGCGAAGCTCAACACTCGCTGGCATACCCCTGAAAATCGGATAAAAGTCGGCGGCGCCCCACCGGGACCAGGTTAGCGAGCCCGTACGCCAGCGAAGCGCCTCAACCCCCGGCCAGGGGCCGGGTGGCGGCCAGCAGATCCGGCCAGCCGATGCTCTCGATGCGCACTACCGCTCCGGTGTGGGGAGCGTCGATCATCTCCCCAGCGCCGACGTATATGCCGACGTGGTCGATGGTTGCCGGTGTTGTCCCGAAGAAGACGAGGTCCCCGGGTAGCAACCCCCCCAAGGGAACGGGATTGGCCGCGCTCAGGGTGTACTGGGCGGCGGCGTCGTGGGGGAAGGTGACCCCGGCGGCGGCGAACGCCACCACCACCAGGCCGGAGCAGTCGTAGGCCTCAGGCCCCGCGCCCCCCCACAGGTATGGCTTGCCCAGCTGCGACTCGGCCACGACCAGGACGGCACCGACCCCACCCGCCGCACCCGGCGTCGCCGGCGACCCCTGGTAGGCGCCAGCCAGAGCGGTGACCTCATCCACGTAGGTCGGGTCGTGGTTGTAGGCCCACACGGCGGCGTCCAGATTGCCGGCATCGGCCCCGTTGGCGGCCAAGAGGCGGGCCGTGGAGGCAACCGCATCGGCTGGATCCCATGGATCGGCGATCCCGTCGCCGTCCCCGTCGGTGGCATAGCCCTTCCCGTCCTCGGCCGGCGGTCCTGGAGGGATCAGCTGGAACGGGACCAGGTCGTACCGCCAGGTGGTGGGGAGAAACTGCCCTGGTCCCTGGGCTCCGGCCGAGTTCTCGGTGCCCCGCGGGTTGCAGCCTGGCTCGGGAGCCTGGCCAAAGTCGCACTCCAGCTTGTAGATCCCGGCCAGGACTCCCCATGGCACCCCGAAGCGCTCTCCCGACGTCACGAAGTCAGCCAGGTACGACGGGGGGATCGCCGCCGGGGGCGGGTTGGTCGGGTTGGCGGCCGGAAGGCTCGGCACCGGCGCCCCCAGCACCGATGCGGCCAGCAGCGGCAGGGCCAGCACTGCCATCGAGAACACCACTAGCGCACTAATAGCTCTTTTCATGTATTTCAATGTAGCCTTCTGTCGAACCGCTGGGCAACTGGACCCGGTACGATCTGGTCTTTGCCGGTGACCCGGGGCACCGGGCAGGAGGACCGATGAGCGACTGGATCGCCGACTACGAGATCGTCGAGTCCATCGGCGATCCTTCAGGGGGCTTTCTCGCCCGTGCTCCAGCCCGGCTCGGAGGCGGCGAGGTCGTGGTCCACAGGGTGCCCTCCGACGCCTCCTCCCGGGCGACCGCCTCGGCCCACCTGCTGGCTGTCGCCGGCAGCCGCGCCGAGCACCTCGTCGGCCTGGTAGAGATCGGCCAGGGCGACGAAGGGGGCGAGGGGGGCGAAGTGGTCGCCTACTGGACCACCGAGCACCCCACCGCCATCTCGCTGGCCGAGGGGCCATCCCTGGGGACCGCGTTGGTCCTACGGGCCCTGGCTGGCGCCGCCCGCGGTGCCCACGAGCTCCATGAGATTGGCCTGGCCCACGGTGACATCCGCCCGGCCACCGTCTTGGTCATGCCTTCCGGACAGGGGCTGCTGGCGGTGCCGGCCCCTCCGGGGCATCCCCCAGGGCAGACCGCCGTGGCCTCACCACCTGCGGGGGTCGAGACCGTCGAAGCGGCCGTCCTGGCCGGTGGGCCCCCGTCGCGAGCCAGTGACCTCTGGGCTCTCGGCGCGACCGCCAACCGGGCTCTCAGCGGCAACTCGCCCTACCCCGGTCTCGATGCCGACGATCCCCTCGCCGCCGTCCAGCGGGTGCTGTTCGGCGCGCCGGTTGTCGATCCCGGAATCCCCCCGGGCCCAGCCGGCCTGATCGCCCGCTGCCTGTGCGCCGACCCGGCCCGCCGCCCGGAGTCGGCCCTGGCCGTGGCCACCGAGCTCGAAGTCCTGGCCGGGCCGCGATGACGGCCCGGCTGGAGGTGGCACCGGGCTCCGGCACGGTGGTGCGCTTCGGCTCTGTGGTGGCCTGGATGGGACCGGGTGCCTCCCCCAGCCTGGTCGACTTCCTGGTCCGTGGCGCCCGGGCGATGGCCTCGGCGCCGGGCGGCGGGCGCCAGCTGGCGGACCAGGTGGCCGCCGTGCTCAGGGCCGGAGATCCCGAGCCGCTGGCTCCGTTCGTCCTGGTGGGCATGGGTGAGGGTGGCTGGGGAGCGCTCCTGCACGGGCCCGTCCAACTCTTCGACGGGGCCCGCTGGTCAGCCCCCGTACCCGATCCCGGCTGGCTCGGCGTGCTCCTCGGCCAGCCACCTGTCATCGTGGTCGGAGCCGGCGGCCAGGCCGCCGGCCTGGCCGGCTCCTCGTCCCCCTACGACCTCGAACGCGGCGTCGTCCCCGGCAGCGGTTTCACGTTATACCCGGCGGTGCCCGACCCCCCCGCAGCCCCCGGTCCCCCGGCCGTGCAGCATGCCGATGCCCAATCCCCCCCGGCCCACTCCCCCACCACCCAGCCGGGAGGTCTAGGCAGGCCACCTCTGCCTGCGCCGGGGGCTCGGGCCGTCGTTGCCGAGCCGGCTCTCGCCGGCCCCAGCCCCGCCGGTCCAGATCTGCCCTGGTCTGCGCCCGGCGCCGTCCTCGACCTGCGCCAGGCGGCCAAGCCGGCCGAGCAAGCGCCGCTGCCTCCGGTGGGCACCCCCGACGCCCGCCCTGCCGGCACCCCGGTGGTCAGCGGCATCAGCTGCCCAAACGGACACTTCAACCACGCCGCGGTACCGTCGTGCCGGCAGTGCCGGGCGCCGATCTCCGACGCCGACCGCCGGCCGGTCAGTGGTCCCCGGCCACCTCTGGGCGTCCTCGTCCGCGACGACGGTGCCGTGTTCGGTCTCTCCGCCAGCTTCGTCCTCGGCACCGCGCCCGAGACGGACCCGACCGTCACCGGCGGCCTCGCCCTGCCGCTGGGCCTGCGCGGCCCTGGAAGCGAGCGGGTCTCCGCCGCCCACGCCGAGCTGCGCCTGGCTGGTTGGGACCTGACCGTGATCGACCGGGGTTCGGCGGCCGGCACGTTCGTCATGGTCCCCGGCGACACCAGCTGGTCGCGCCTGGCCCCCTACCAGGCCCGGACCGTGGCCCCCGGCACCCACCTGGCCTGCGGGCCACGTGTCCTCACCTTCATCTCATCCTGGCCCCGCTGAGCCTCATCCTGGCCCCGCTGAGCCGACCACCGGTGCGTACCGGGGGCACAGCAGGTCCCCTGCGGCGGCCATGACGGCGCCTAGATCGGTGGACGGCAGGGGATTGCCGGCCGAGACGGTCTCGATGCGGTCGGCAACCTGCTGGGCCGAGGCCCCCGAGGTCAGGTCGTCACAGACGGCGTGGCCCAGCTCCACCAGGGCGCCGTCGGAACGGTACGACCCGATGTCGGGGGCACGGCCGTGGACCTGGCTGAGGAAGGCGCCCTCGACCGCGCTCGCCCCCCCGCCTGAACTTGGGTGGCAGCCGGCCAGGAGCAGTACCAAGGCGGTCCCCATCGCCGCGCCCCGTACCCAGGCACCAGCAAGACCTACGCGTGAGGCAGGGTTGCAGCGACCCCGTGGCGGCATCGCCGCCAGTGTGGCAGACCGGCAAGGCTCCAGCCGTCGCCGGCCCCTTGATAGCCTCACGGCCCCGGATCATGTTCTCCTTCCCTCCGCCGGCCGTCCTACGTCGGCGGATGGCCGCCACGGTGAGCGGGTCGGGCCCGGCGGTCGTCCTCCTGCACGGTCAGCCCGGCCGCGGCTCCGACTGGGAGTCCGTCGTCCCCCTGCTGGCGCCACGCTTCACGGTGATCGTGCCCGACCGCCTTGGCTACGGGCGGACGGGGGGGCGGGCGGCGGGCTTTGCCGCCAACGCCGAGGCCACCTGCGAGCTGCTGGACCGCCTGGGTCGCCGCTCGGCCATCGTCGCCGGCCACAGCTGGGGCGGCGGGGTGGGCCTGGCCCTGGCCGAGGCCTTCCCGGATCGGGTTGCCGGCCTGGTGCTGGTCGCCTCCGTCGCTCCCGGTGAAGCCCCGAGCCGGCTGGACCGGGCCCTGGCCCGGCCGGTGGTCGGCTCCGCCGTCGCCGCCGTGGCCCAAGGCTCGGCCCGGCTGGCGCTGGGTTGGCGACCGTTACGGGCCATCTTCGAGCGCCGCCTCCCGGCGCACGTGAGCCGGATGCTCGGGACGTCGTGGCGCCAGGAGGGCGTGACCGGCAGCTTCGCCGTCGAGCAGCGCGCCCTGGTGGACGAGCTCGACGGCCTGGGCCCGGGCATGGCCTCCCTGCGAGCTCCCACCGTGGTCGTCTCGGGCACCGCCGACCGGGTCGTGCCCCCGTCGGCCGGTCGCCGCCTGGTCGCCGGCATCGCCGGGGCCACCCAGGTGCTCGTCGACGGGGCTGGCCACCTGTTGCCGGCGGCACACCCCGGCGCCGTCGCCTCCGCCGTCGTCGAGGTGGCCCGCAGGGCCGGCTCCGGCTGAGGGACCCGGCGGTCGCCGGGGCTGGATCAGCCGCCGAGAGCCCCGGTCAGCCGGCGAGCCGTGTTGACCAGGGCGACGTGGGTGAACGCCTGGGGAAAATTGCCCACCAGGCGCCGGGACAGCGGGTCGTACTCCTCCGAGAGGAGGCCGAGGTCGTTGGCCAGGCCCAACAGCCGTTCGAAGATGGTCCGGGCCTCGTCGGTCCGGCCGATCATGGCCAGGCAGTCCGCCAACCAGAAGGTGCAGGGCAGGAAGGCGCCCTCCTGGCCAGGCAGGCCGTCGACCCCCGAGGAGCCCTTGTAGCGCATGACGAAGCCGTCGACCATCAGCTCCCGCCCGATCACCTCGACGGTGCTCACCACCCGGTGGTCCTCGGGGGGCAGGAACCCCACCAGGGGGATCATCAGCACGCTGGCGTCGAGCTCGGCCGAGCCGTAGTACTGGGTGAAGGTCCCGGCAGTGGCGTCCCACCCCTTGCTGCACACCTCGGCATGGATCGCGTCGCGCACCTGCCGCCACCGCTCCACCGGGCCCTCCAGGCCGTCGCGCTCCACCGCCCGGACGGCCCGGTCGAAGGCCACCCACGCCATGACCCGGGAGTGGGTGAAGTGGCGCCTCGGCCCGCGCACCTCCCAGATCCCGTCGTCGGGCTCCGACCAGTGGCCCTCGACGAAGTCCATGATGGCCCGCTGCAGGGCCCAGATCACCCCGTCGGCACTGATCCCGTGACCCCGGGCCCGGTCCACGGCGTCCATCAGCTCGCCGTACACGTCCAGTTGGAACTGGTCTGAGGCCGCGTTGCCGATCCGTACCGGGGCCGACCCCTCGTAGCCGGGGAGCTGGGGGATCTCGAACTCGGTCAACCGCCGCTCCCCTGCCGGGCCGTACATGATCTGGAGCTGGTCGGGGGCGCCGGCCGCGGCGCGCACCAGCCACCACATCCACGCCTCGGCCTCGTCCTTGCACCCCGCCTCGATCAGGGCATCGAGGGTCAGGGTGGCGTCGCGTACCCAGCAGTAGCGGTAGTCCCAGTTTCTGACCCCCCCCAGGGCCTCGGGCAGGGATGTCGTCGGGGCGGCCACGATCCCTCCGGTCGGCCCGTAGGTGAGGGCCTTGAGGGTCATCAAGGAACGCCGGACCTGGTCCTCCCACTCCCCGTGGTCCAGGGACAGCGAGCCCTGCCAGTCCGTCCAGAACGCCAGCGTCTCGGCCAGCGCCGATTCGGCGTCGAGCGGCCCGGGTGGCTCGACGCACGACGGGTGCCAACTGAGCACGAAGGGGATCGATTGGCCGGCAGCCACGGCGAAGCCGGCCTCGGTGACCAGATGGTGTCCGTGCACCTCGACCGGGGTCTCGAGCAACAGGGCGTCGGGGCCGGCGGTGGCTCTCAGGCCTGCTTCGGTGCGCCTCACCCAGGGCACCTCCTCCCCGTAGTCGAAGCGGATCACCAGCTCGAGGCGCATGTCGACCGAACCCTCCACCCCTTCGACCAGTCGCACCACCCTGGGATGAACCTGGCGAGGTGGCATGAAGTCGACCACCCGCACCACGCCGCCCGCCGTGCTCCACTCGGTCTCCAGCACCAGCGTCGACCCCCGGTAGCGCCGGGCCCGGCTGGTAACCTCGGCGGCCGGCGCCAGCTGCCAGCGTCCGTGGGCAGGCTCCCCGAGGAGGTTGGCGAAGCAGCTGCCGGAGTCGAAACGAGGCAGGCACAGCCAGTCGATCGACCCGTCGAAGCCCACCAGGGCGGCGGTCTGCAGGTCGCCTATGAGGCCGTAGTCCTCGATCCGCTGGCTCACGCTCTAGTACGGCCGGCGTTGTCAGACGGCGAGGAACCGGCGCACGGCGAAGGCCGAGCCGAGAGCGCCGACGGCGGCGCCGACGACGAGGACCACGATCCCGGTGGCGATGGCCTCTCCCGACGTGGCGAAGAGCTGGCGCTGGTTGGAGACGAGCTGGAGGTTGGCAAACGATGACAGGTGGTTGCGAATGTAAAACCCGGCCACCGAGGCCACCAGCCCCCCGAGCAGCCCCTGGATCAGGCCCTCGATCATGAACGGCAGGCGGATGAACCAGTTGGTGGCCCCGACGAGCTTCATTACCGCCACCTCCCGTCGCCGGGCGAAGATCGCCAGCTGGATGGTGTTGACGATCAGAGCGGTGGCTCCGACCATGACGGCCAGGGCCAGGACGTACAGCACGTTGCGCTTGTCGTTGAAGCTCGAGATCAGGGCGTCGATCTCCTTCTGGGCATACTGGACGGTGGAGACACCCGGAGCGTTCTTGAACTGGTTGCCCAAAGCCTCGACACTGGCCGGGTTGACCGGAACGATCCGGTACGAGGGGGGCAGGTCGGTGGGAGTGACCACGCTCACCAGCTCGGGCTCTGCGGCGAACATGGTCCTGAACTCGCTGTATGCCCCCTGCTGGTTGACGTAACGCACGGACTTGACGCCCGGCGTAGCCTCCAGCTCGTGGCCGATGGCTGCGGTCTGGCCGGCGCTGGCATTGGGGTTCATGAAGATGGCCACCTCCACCCCTCCCCGCCACTGGATGGACGCCTTGTTGACCTCCTGGCGCATCAGCAGCACGGCGGCCACGGCGGTCAGGGCCACGGCCATGACCACGACGGCGGCCAGGGTCATGATCGGGTTGCGACCCAGGTTGGAGCCCGTCTCCCGGGCGACGTAGCCGGTGGACGCCGGCATCTCAGGCCCCGACTCCGTAGACGCCGCGAGCCTGGTCGCGGATCACCGTGCCGCGGTCCAGCTCGATGACCCGCCGCCTCATGGAGTCGACGATACCCTGGTCGTGGGTGGCCATGACCACCGTGGTGCCCGTTCGGTTGATGCGGTCGAGGAGGCGCATGATGCCCGACGAGGTGCTCGGGTCGAGGTTGCCGGTCGGCTCGTCGGCCAGCAGGATCAACGGCCGGTTGACGAAGGCTCGGGCGATGGCCACCCGCTGCTGCTCGCCCCCTGACAGCTCGTGGGGCAGGTTGGTCATCTTCTTGCCCAGACCGACGAGATCCAGGATCTGAGGCACCTGGGACTTCACGACGTGGCGTGGGCGCCCGATCACCTCCAATGCGAAGGCCACGTTCTCGTAGACCGACTTGGAGGGCAGGAGGCGGAAGTCCTGGAAGACGCAGCCGATGTTGCGGCGGAGGTAGGGCACCTTCCAGGCGGTGAGCACGCCGACCTCCTTGCCGGCCACCCAGATCCGGCCGTCGTCCGGCGCCTCCTCCTTGGTTACCAGATGGAGGAAAGTGGACTTCCCCGAGCCCGACGGCCCGACCAGGAAGACGAACTCGCCCTTCTGCAGGTCGACGGAGACATCCCTCAGGGCTACGGTCGTTCCCTTGTAGGTCTTGGTTACGTTCTCGAATCTGATCATGGTGTCAGTTGCGCCCCCCAGCGCACAACGCCGGTGACCACCTTCCCCCTGGGAGGACTGTCCCCCGGGACTTGGGTGGCGCCGGGCACGCCTCTCAGTGCCGGTCGCACCTAGGCTAGCCGCTCGGCTCGGGAATGGGCATCACGGCCGGCCGGCGTCGAAGCCCAGGCCGCTCTGGGCTGCCCTGCGCCAGCGCAGGTAGGCCTCGATGAACCCTCCCAGGTCGCCGTCGAGCACCCCGTTGACGTTGCCCGTCTCGTACTCGGTGCGCAGGTCTTTCACCTGCTGGTAGGGAGCCAGCACGTAGGAGCGGATCTGGGCACCCCAGCCCACCTGGGCCTTCGGACCGGCCATCGCCGTCAGCTCCGCCGTGCGTTCCTCGCGCTGGCGCTCGGCCAACTTGGCCGCCAGGATCTGGAGGGCCTTGGCCTTGTTTTGGTGCTGGCTGCGCTCGTTCTGGCAGGACACGACCACCCCGGTGGGCAGGTGGGTGATGCGTACCGCGGAGTCGGTGACATTGACGTGCTGGCCGCCGGCGCCCGACGACCGGTAGGTGTCGATGCGGAGGTCCTTCTCGTCGATGTCCACCTCGTCGAGATCGGCCAGCCACGGGACCACGCTCATCGAGGCGAAGCTGGTCTGGCGCCGGGCCTGAGAGTCGAACGGGGAGATCCGCACCAGCCGGTGAACCCCCCGTTCCGACGCCAGCAGCCCCGTGGCCTGGCGGCCGCGGATGATGAACGTGGCCGACAGGATGCCCGCCTCCTGGCCCTCGCTCAGCTCGTCGATCTCCATGTCGAAGCCCCGCCGCTCCGACCACCGCTGGTACATGCGCAGCATCATCTCCGCCCAGTCCTGGGCGTCGGTGCCCCCGTCCTTGGCGTGTATCTCGCACACCGCGTCCCGCTCGTCGTGCTCCCCGGTGAACAAGGACCTCAGCTCGAGCTCGTCGAGGGAGGCCCCCAGGCCAGCCACCAGCGTCTCCAGCTCGGAGCCGACCGAGTCGTCCTCCTCCTCCACCGCTAGCTGGTAAAGGATCTCGGCGTCGGAGAGGCGCGCCCCGAGGTTGTCCATGAGCTCGACGTCGGCGCGAACCGCGCCGAACTCACGGGTGACCCTCTGGCCCGTCTCGGTGTCGTCCCAGAGGTCGGGGCGGGCCAGCTCGGTCTCCAGCTCGGACATCCGCTTGCGGCTCCGCTCGGTGTCGAGGTAGACGTCGGCCTCGGTCATCCGGCGCCG
Source organism: Acidimicrobiales bacterium (assembly GCA_050744105.1). GTDB lineage: Bacteria > Actinomycetota > Acidimicrobiia > Acidimicrobiales > Palsa-688 > JBOGGP01. Next base: position 3,925 of record JBOGGP010000013.1, on the reverse strand, counting down.
CAGGGCCCGCAGGTCCTCGCTGAAGTCACGCATCGCTGGTGGCCCCCACCTGTCTCCCGCCGGCGCTCAACGAGCGTGGCAGAACTTGAATTTCTTGCCGCTCCCGCACGGGCAGGGCTCGTTTCGGCCCACCCGGTCCCAGTTGGCCTGGTCCGCCAGCGGGCGCTCCCGCCCCACCCGCCCCCTGGCCGCCAATCCGTCTTGGCCGGCAACCGGCAGCGCACCGTCGGGGCGCATGGCCTCCGCCGCCATCCCGGCGGCCGAGGCGGACGCCACCGCCCCCGCCCCGAGAGAGCCGCCGGCCCGTCCGTCGGCGGCCACGCCGGCCCCGCCGAGCAGGGCAGCGGCCTGCTCGGGCGACGCAAAGACCACCTCCTCTCCCGGCGCCGGCCCGGCCGCCATCGCCGTGTGAACGGCGCCCGAGCCCTGGACCGGGTCACCTGGGGCCTGGTACTGGGCACCGCCCAGCTGCTCGTCGTCGGGCCCCGGCGCCTGCTCGAGCACTTGGACCTGCGCGTGCATGACTATCTTGACGTAGTCGTCGTCGACCGATGCCATCAGCTGGCCGAACATCTCGAAGCCGTCCCTCTGCCACTCGACCAGAGGATCCCGCTGGCCCATGGCCCGCAGGTTTACTCCCTCACGAAGGTAGTCCATCTCGGAGAGGTGCTCTCTCCACTTCTGGTCGATGAGCTGGAGCATCACCTCCCTCTCCAAGGCCCGCATGGTCTCCACTCCACCTGGCATCTCCGCCTCGCGGCGGTCGTAGTACTCGATGGCCTCGGCGGCGAGCAGCTCGTAGATCTCGTCACCGTGAGTCATACCGTCGATCTGCGACCGGGCCACTGCCGTGGGGAAGTACTGTCGCACCTCGCTGATCAGGGCATCGAGGTTCCAGTCCTCGGTGACGTCGGTGGCGCAGTTGGCGGCGACGGTGGAGTCGAGTGCGGAGGTCAGCACGTCGATGGTGTGGGCCCGCAGATCCTCGCCCGCCAGGATCTGCATGCGCCGGGCATAGATGACCTTGCGCTGCTCGTTCATCACCTCGTCGTACTTGAGGACGTCCTTGCGGATCTCGCCGTTGCGTGCCTCCACGGTGTTCTGCGCCCTCTCGATGGCCTTGGACACCATCTTGGAGTCGATCGGGACGTCCTCGGGAAGTGCCCTGCTCATCACCCAGTTCATGGCCCCGGTGGCGAACAGGCGCATGAGCTCGTCCTCGAGGGAGAGGAAGAAGCGGCTCTCGCCCGGATCTCCCTGGCGGCCCGACCGACCCCTTAGCTGGTTGTCGATCCGGCGGGACTCGTGGCGTTCGGAGCCGAGCACGTAGAGGCCCCCCAGCTCCCGGATCTTGTCGCCCTCGGCCCTGCACTCCTGGTCGTACTTGACCAGCAGCTCCCGGTAGCGGGCCGCCCCCTCGTCGCTGGCGGGTTCGAGGCCGGCTGCCGTCACCTCACCGGCGGCCAGTGCCTCGGGGTTGCCCCCGAGGAGGATGTCGACCCCGCGCCCGGCCATGTTGGTCGCCACCGTGACCGCGTGGAGCCGGCCGGCCTGGGCCACCACCGCCGCCTCCCGGGCGTGCTGCTTGGCATTGAGCACATGGTGCTCCACCCCTCGCTTGGTGAGCATGGTCGAGAGAAGCTCGGACTTCTCGACCGAGGCGGTGCCGACCAGGATGGGCTGGCCCCGGTCGCTGCGCTCGACGATGTCGCCGACCACGGCCTCGAACTTGGCCATCTCCGACTTGTAGATGAGGTCGGGATGGTCGGTGCGGATCATGGGCCGGTTGGTGGGGATCGGCACCACGGGCACGTCGTAGGTGCTGGCGAACTCCGCCGCCTCGGTCTCGGCGGTGCCCGTCATCCCCGCCAGCTTCTCGTACATGCGGAAGTAGTTCTGGAGGGTCACCGTGGCCCAGGTGTGGTTTTCCTCCTTGATCCGAACCCTCTCCTTGGCTTCCACGGCCTGGTGCAGACCGTCTGACCAGCGCCGGCCCTCGAGGACCCGGCCGGTGAACTCGTCGACGATCTTTACCTCGCCGTCGGCGACGATGAAGTCCTTGTCCCGCTTGTAGAGCTCCTTGGCCCGCAGAGCCTGGGTTAGCTGGTGGACGTAGTTGGACACCACCACGTCGTAGAGGTTGTCGATCCCGAGGAGCTTCTCGACCTTCTCGATACCGTCCTCCGTGGGCGCCACCGTGCGCTTTTCCTCGTCGACCTCGTAGTGGAGGTCGCGCACGAGCGCTCTGGCCACGCCGGCGAACTGGTTGTAGAGGCGGGCCGACTCCGCCGACGGGCCCGAGATGATCAGGGGGGTGCGGGCCTCGTCGATGAGGATCGAGTCGACCTCGTCCACGATGGCGAAGGGGTGACCCCGCTGCACCATGTGGTCCTGGCTACGGGCCATGTTGTCGCGCAGGTAGTCGAAGCCGAACTCGGTGTTGGTCCCGTAGGTGACGTCGCAGGTGTAGGCGTCCTTCTTGGCCTGCCAGCCCTCTATCTCGGGGGACACCCGCCCGACGGTGAGGCCGAGGAAACGATGGACCTGGCCCATCCACTCGGCGTCGCGCCGAGCCAGGTAGTCGTTCACGGTGATCAGGTGGACGCCCTTGGAGCCGAGGGCGTTCAGGTAGACGGGAAGGGTGGACACCAGGGTCTTGCCCTCACCGGTCTTCATCTCGGCGATCCATCCGAAGTGGAGGGCGGCACCACCCATGAGCTGCACGTCGTAATGCCGTTGGCCGATGACCCGGCTGGCCGCCTCCCGCACCACGGCGAAGGCCTCCACCAGCAGGTCGTTGAGATCCTCGCCGGCGTCCAGGCGCTCCCGGAACTCCACCGTCGTGTGGGCCAGCGCCTCGTCCGAGCGCCTGCTCAAGTCGGCCCCCGCCTCGGCGATGTCGGGCACCAGGCTTTCCAGGGCCCGCACCTTCTTGCCCTCGCCAGCCCGCAGAACCTTGGTGAAGATGCTCATGCGCCCACCATGGTATCGGTCCCGTCCGGCTGGGCCCGGCGCGCCCTCAGCCGGGCAGGACGGGCGGTTCCAGCAGCCGCTTGCGCACCGCGTAGAGCACTGCCTCCATCCGGGAGTGCATGTGAAGCTTTTCCAGGATGTTGCGAACGTGGTTCTTCACGGTGTTCTCCGAGATGAACAGCTCGTCGGCGATCTCCCGGTTGCTCCTGGACCGAGCCATCAGGCGCAGGACCTCGAGCTCGCGGTTTGTCAGGACCGGGGCCGGGAGATCCTCGCCACCGCTGGGCCGTGTGGCCAACGACGTGTACTCGGCCAGCAGCTTGGACGCCATCGAGGGCGAGAGCAGGCTCTGGCCCATGGCCACCTTGCGCACCGCCTCGGCCACCTCCTCGATCGAGATCTCCTTCAGCAGGTATCCATTGGCCCCCGCCTTGATGGCCTCGAAGAGGTCCTCCTCCTCGTCGCTGACGGTCAGCATCAAGACCCTGGTGGAGGGCAGCACGGCCCGGATGGCGCTGGCCGCCTCGATGCCGCTCATCTTCGGCATCCGCACGTCCATGAGGACCACGTCGGGAGCCAGCTCCTCCGCCATGGCCAGGGCCTGGGCACCGTTCTCGGCCTCGGCCACCACCTCGATGCCCTCCTCGGTGCCGAGCACGACAAAGAGCCCTCGCCGGAACAGCGCCTGGTCGTCGGCGATCAGGACCCGGATTACCTCGTTGCCCGGTCGCTCACTACCTCCGGTGGCCACCCGCTCACCGTAGCGCCCGCGGGACCCACGTTGGGCGGCCCCACGCTCCACGCGACCCCACGCCCGCCGGGCGGTGAGCAGCGCCCGGGCGCTGACCCTGGCGCCTGTGGCCAGCACGGCGACCCCGCGCCCGCCTGCTGCGGCGTCGCCGGGCCCGGGCGGCTGACCCTGGCGCCTGTGGCCAGCACGGCGACCCCGCGC
>JBOGGP010000012.1:0-21932 GCA_050744105.1 Acidimicrobiales bacterium | reverse complement strand
CCACTCGTTGGGACTCAACTACGGACGGACGGCGGACCCCGTTGCGCTACCTACACGGGGATGACGAGGATCCCGGGTTCCTCCGACAAGAGGGCAGTCAGATCGTCGGGATCGCTGCTCAACACCACACATCGCGTTGCGCCGTGGCAATCACGTACGGTCAGCGCGGTGGCGGCCACCAACGCGTCGATGGTCGTATCGAAAGCTGCCCTGCCAAGCAACCGGCCGGCTCGCCGGGCGAGCGTCTCGTCAGCGGGCCGCACGTCGGTGACCTTGAGCACGCGGTTGATACCGGCATCTCGGTCCACGCCGCGCAGCAATTCCGCCACGGTCACGGCGGAGACGACGATTGCGGCGTCCAGCTCTCGCGCCCGTTCCAGCCATGCTTGGAGCGAACGGTCGGCATACGACGCCTTGTTCACGCCTTCTGCGTCGAGAACGAGAAGGTCGGTCAGGCCGACTAGGACGCGCCCATCTCTTCGGGGCCTGGCCACAGTCGACGGACCTCCTCCATCTGCTCGTCCGGTACCGGACCGTTGGTCTCCCGCATCTGCACCAACAGGTCGTAGAGGGCGTCGCGGCGAAGCTGCCTGCCGACGGCATCGTTGACGTAGGCGGACAGCCCCCGCCCCCCGACCCGCTGGCGAGCGTCCATCAGGACCTCCGTGTCCAAGCTCACCGACACCTTCTCCACGGCCATAGCCTTATGCTACTCGAAGTAGGAATGCCTTGTCAATCTGGCGAACCGTGAGCCAGCCGCCCCGGACGGAGCGGGCTCGCCAGACCAAGCCAGACCAAGAGGCGTACGGGCGAGAGCCCGCGGGTACATCGAAGCGGTGAGAGGCCAGTTCCCAAAGGTCGGGGCCGTCGATGTCGGCGTGTACGACATCCCGACCGACCAGCCCGAGGCAGACGGGACCCTGGCGTGGTCGTCGACGACGATGGTCGCCGTGGAGGTCCGCGCCGGCGATCACAGCGGGCTGGGCTGGACCTACGCCGGGGCGGGCAGCGCCGCCGTGATCGACGAGGAGCTGGCCGGCATCTGTGTCGGGGCCGACCCCCTCGACGTGACCGGTGTCAACGAGGGCATGGCCCGGGCCTGCCGCAACCTGGGTCGCCCCGGGTTGGTTGCGTGCGCCATCTCGGCGGTGGACATCGCCTTGTGGGACCTGAAGGCCAGGCTCCTGGATGTGCCGCTCGCCGGCCTGTTCGGCCGTGTCCGTGCCGACGCGCCCATCTACGGGAGTGGCGGGTTCACCACCTACGACGAGGCAACCACCCGATCCCAGCTGGAGCGCTGGACCGGGGGATGGGCGATACCGCGGGTGAAGATCAAGATCGGCGAGTCCTGGGGGTCAGACCCTGACCGAGACCTGGCCCGGGTGGCCTTGGCCCGGTCCGTGGTCGGCGACGGGGTCGAGTTGTACGTGGACGCCAACGGCGGCTACACCCGCAAGCAGGCGGTGCGGATGGGCCGGAAGCTCTCCGACGACTACGGGGTGGTCTGGTTCGAGGAACCGGTGTCATCGGACGACCTGGACGGGCTGCGAGAGGTCGGTGACGGCTGCGGGGCGGACGTAACTGCGGGAGAGTACGGCTACGACCTCGGGTATTTCGCCCGCATGGTGAGCGCCGGCGCGGTCGAATGCCTGCAGGCCGACGTCACCCGCTGCGGCGGCTACACGACATGGTTGCGGGCCGCGGCGGTGGCCGAGGCCCACAACCTGGACGTCTCGGGTCATTGCGCCCCCAACCTGCACGCCCACGTGGCCACCGCGGTGCCCAACCTGCGCCACCTGGAGTATTTCCACGACCACCACCGCATCGAGGCGATGCTGTTCGACGGGACGCTCCCACCCGACGGCGGCCGGCTGGTCCCCGCCCTTGACCGCCCCGGGCACGGCCTGGCCATCCGCCGGGCCGAGGCGGACGACTTCCGGGTCCACTGAACCCCGGCCCGTGGCCCCACCCGATGTCCCCGCTGCAAACCTCGCGACCGAACAGGAGTGATGATGGGAAAACAGACCGCAGCTGACAACCTGTGCGACCGGCTCGTCGAGTGGGGAGTGACCACGGTCTACGGGTTTCCGGGGGACGGTATCAACGGAATCCTCGGCTCGCTGCGCCGCCACCAGGACAAGCTCCGCTTCGTCCAGACCCGCCATGAGGAGATGGCGTCGTTCATGGCCTGCGGGCACGCCAAGTTCACCGGCGAGGTCGGAGTGTGCATGGCTACGTCGGGGCCGGGGGCGATCCACCTGCTCAACGGTCTCTACGACGCCAAGTTGGACCACCAGCCGGTGGTGGCCGTCGTCGGCCAGACCTTCGTGCGGGCCATCGGCGGCGACTTCCAGCAGGAGGTCAACCTGCTACAGCTGTATTCGGACGTTGCGTCGTCGTGGTGCCAGCAGGTCAACACCCCTTCCTCGGTCCGCCACATCGTGGACCGGGCGTTCCGAATCGCCAAGGCGGAACGGACCGTCACGGCCGTGATCGTCCCCGCCGACGTGCAGGACATGGCCGAGGTGACCGAGCAGCCCAAGGCCACCCACACCGTGCACACCGGTATCGGCTGGTGGAAGCCCCGGGTTATCCCCTCCACCGAACAGCTGCGCCAGGCAGCCGACATCTTGAACGCCGGCGACAAGGTGGCCATGCTGGTCGGCGCCGGCGCCATGGACGCCACCGACGAGGTCCTGGCTGTGGCCGACGCCCTGGGCGCCGGGGTGGCGAAGGCCCTGCTGGGGAAGGCGGCCGTACCCGACGACATCGCCTACTGCACGGGCAGCATCGGCCTGCTCGGAACCAAGCCGTCGTGGGACATGATGCAAGACGCCGACACCCTGTTGATGGTGGGGTCGTCCTTCCCGTACTCGGAGTTCCTCCCCACCACCGGGGCGGCCAAGGCCGTCCAGATCGACCTGTCGCCCCGGATGCTGTCGATCCGCTACCCGATGGACCTGGCCCTGGTCGGCGACGCCAAGGACACCCTGGCCGAACTGCTGCCTTTGCTGCATCGCAAGTCCGACCGGTCCTGGCAGGACAAGATCATCGGGCACGTGAAGGCATGGTGGGCGGAGATGGACGACCTGGGCCAGCCGTCGGACCTGAACGGGCGCATTCGACCCCAAGGGGTGTTCACGGCGCTGTCACGCCACCTTCCCGACCAGGCCATCCTGTCCGCGGACTCGGGGACGGCGGCCGACTGGTACGCCCGCCACATCCGCATCCGCCGGGGCATGAAGGCCTCCCTGTCCGGGAACCTGGCCACCATGGTCCCCGGCGTCCCCTACGGGATCGCCGCCAAGTTCGCCTACCCCGACCGGGTGTCGGTGGCCATGGTCGGCGACGGAGCCATGCAGATGGGCGGCATGGCCGAGATGCTGACCGCGGCCAAGTACTACGACACCTGGGCCGACCCCCGCTACGTCGTGGTGGTGTTGAACAACGAGGATCTCAACCAGGTCACCTGGGAGCAGCGGGCCATGGAAGGCGACCCCCGGTTTGACGCGTCGCAGTCAGTCCCGGCGTTGTCCTACGCGGCGTGGGCCGACCTGATCGGCCTCAGAGGCGTCAAGGTAACCCGCTCCGATCAGCTCGAAGCGGCGTTCAGCGAGGCGTTCGCCGCCGACCGACCGGTGATCGTCGACGTCATGACCACCTCGGACGAGCCGCCCATGCCCCCCCACGTCACCTTCGACCAGGCCAAGGCGTTGATGACCTCGTTGGCCGGAGACCCTTCCGCAGGCATCGCCGGGGCAAAAGAGGGAATACGAGAGATGGCCCACCAGCTCATGCACCCCGAGCGCGGCTGACCATGGCCGGCATCGTCGGGCAGAGCCATGCCGAGGTCCTCGGTGAGGTGACCCATCTCATCGACCGGGCCTTTGCCGACGTGGCCCACGGCCGCTTCGAGCGCTCCCTCTCCGGGCTTACGGCGGTGGCCGCCGCGGTGACCAGCGCCGAGATATTCCTCGAGCACTACAAGGCCAGCTTTGGCAACAAATGGATGTGGAGCCCCATCATCGTCACGCCGCCGGTGATGATCGCCGGGGTGGCCGGGGTGTTCTCCAGGCGCTGGGCCAAGACCGTACTGCCGGCCACGGCACTCGTCTACACCGCCAACGGCCTCCTGGGCGAGTACTTCCACGCCCGGGGAGTGGCCCGCAAACCCGGTGGATGGTCCATGGCCTCCTACAACCTGCCGATGGGTCCCCCGATCTCCGCCCCCGGGCTGATGACCCTGGTCGGCGGGATGGGGATCCTGGCCGCGTTGTTGCGGCGGGAGGACTAGGTGGCCCGGGATCTCTCCCAGCCGGATCATCTCCCAAACCTCCGCCCGGGCAAGGAGCCACGCCACTCGTCGTGGCTTCCCGTCCAGCGGCGGGGGACGACCCCGCAGATGATCGGCCGCTACCCCGACTTCGACGTCTTCGACGCCGCCGACACCTGGGACACCGCCACCGCCAAGGTTGTCAACGCCCGCCTGCTTCCCCCGCCGGACCTGCGGTTCTTCACCCCCACCGAGGCGGCAACGCTGGGCGCGCTCTGCGACACCTGCCTCGCCCAGGACAGCGAACCGCGGGTTCCGGTGCCCGAGATGGTCGACGAGAAGCTGGCCGCCGGCCGCCTCGACGGCTACCAGTACGCCGACATGCCCGACGACCGCGACACGTGGCGGCTGGTCCTGGCCGGCCTGGACGAGGTGGCAGAGGGCCGCTACGGCCGCCCTACTCTCGCCGCCTGCGAGCCCGAGGCCCGAGAAGCCATCGTCGGTGACCTGGCCCAGGCGCAGCTGTCGGGCGGATCGTGGGACCAGCTGAACGTGAAGCGGGCATGGGCGGTGTGCATGCGCATGATCCTGGCCGCCTTCTACTCCCATCCGTGGGCGTGGAACGAGATCGGCTTCGGCGGCCCCGCCTACCCACGGGGCTACATGCGCCTCGGCCCGGTCAGCACCCGGGAGCCCTTCGAGCGGCCGGGAGCCACCGACGAGGACCCGGCGCGCGTCGTCCCGGAGATGGGGGGATGAGCACGCTCGCCTCGCAATGGCGCCTCCGATGAGGCCTCCGAGCTGGTTGAAGGGATCCGTCGGGCCGGCCGACAACGACTCGCGCTTCCTGGTCGACGTGGACCGCCGGGACCTGCCCGGCGAGGACACCATGGCCCGCTACGACGACGCCGATGAGGTCGACATCTGCATCGTCGGCGCCGGGGCGGGCGGGTCGGTCCTGGCGCAGCGCCTGGGGCGGGCCGGGTGGCGGGTGGTGATCATCGAAGCCGGCCCGTTCTGGCACCCCGACGAGGACTGGGTGTCGGACGAGGCCGGGTCCCATGACCTGTACTGGACGCAGAAGCGCATCGTCGGCGGGACGGACCCCGTCGAGATGGGCAAGAACAACTCGGGGCGGGGCGTCGGCGGGTCGATGGTCCACTTCGCCGGGTATTGCCCGCGCTTCCACCCCTCCGACTTCTGCACCGCCACCGTCGACGGTGTCGGCGCGGACTGGCCGATCACCTACGACGACATCCGAGGTCACTACGAGACCGTCGAACGCGAGCTCCCCGTGGCCGGCCAGGACTGGCCATGGGGCCACCCCCACAAGTACCCGTTCTCGCCACATCCTGTCTCCGAGGCGGCGTCGGTGGTGTGGCGCGGCGCGCAGCGGATGGGCATCAAGATGCGTGTGGGGCCGGTGGGGATCGTCAACGGCACCTTCGGCAACCGTCCTCACTGCATCTACCGCGGCTACTGCCTGCAGGGCTGCAAGGTCAACGCCAAGGCCAGCCCCTACGTCACCCACCTGCCCGACGCCATAGCCCACCACGTCGAGATCCGGGCCAGCTGCATGGCCGCCCGGGTCGACATCGAACCGTCCACCGGGCGGGCCACCGGGGTCACCTACGTCAAGGAGGGTGGAGCGGTCGAGCGAAGGCAACGGGCCAAGGTGGTGGCCGTCGCCGGCTACTCCATCGAGACTCCCCGCCTGCTGCTCAACTCGACCAGCGACCGCTTCCCCCACGGCCTTTGCAACAACGAGGACCAGGTGGGCCGCTATGTCATGGTCCAGGGCGCGTCGCAGACGGCGGGACGGTTCCCCGACGAGCTGCGCATGTACAAGGCGCCTCCGCCGGAGGTGTCCTCCGAGGACTTCTACGAGACCGACTCCTCCCGGGAGTTCGCCCGAGGTTTCTCGATCCAGACGGTCTCCCCGTTGCCGATCGGCTGGGCCGAGCACGTCCTGGCCGACGGGCACTGGGGCCGGGGGCTGCGCGAGTACATGCGCGACTACAACCACTGGTCGTGCATCGGGGTCCTCAACGAGCTGCTGCCCCAACCGGACAACCGGGTGACCCTGGCCGACGAAAAGGACCCCTACGGGCTGCCGGTGGCCCGCTTCGATTTCAGCCTGGGCGACAACGACAAGGCCAACATCGCCTACTCCACCAGGGTCATCACCGACATCCACCACGCCGCCGGGGCCCAAGATGTGCTCACCATCCACCGCTACGCCCACCTGGTCGGTGGGGCCCGCATGGGCAGCGCCCCCGACAACAGCGTGGTCGACGCCCACCAACGGAGCTGGGCGGTCGAAAACCTGTTCGTCTGCGACGGCAGCGTCTGCCCCACCCAGGGATCCGCCAACCCGGCCTTGACGATCATGGCGCTGGCGTCGCGCCTCGGCGCCCACCTGGCCGCCAACCCGGCGGCGGAGCGGAGACCGAGGACGCCACGATGAGCGCCGCCGAGCAGAAGACCGGCGTCGAGGGACTCCCGCCGAAGACGCTGCGGGCCCTCGGCCCGGTGCGGGCTGCTGTGGGCTGCGCCCGTGTCGCCTTCCCCGGCACGGTGATCCCGGGACTGGCCAAGGGCGCGCTCGGCGCCCGGGGCCGCGGCGTGGTGCGAGTCCTCGGGGCCCGGCAGATCACCCAGGCGCTCCTCACCGGGCGCGACGCAACCCGGCCGGTGCTGTGGCTGGGCGCCGAAGCCGACCTAGCCCACGCCGCCAGCATGATCGGCCTGGCGATCGTCGGGCGTCGCTACCGCCGCGACGCGCTCGCCGAGGCCACCATCGCCGTGGCGTTCGCCCTGGCCGGGATCAGCGCCGCCCGCGCCGCGCCAGTGGAGCCGGCGCGCCCGTCCCGGCTTGGCGAGTGGCGCCACCGCATAGCCGAGCGGCTCGCCCGCCGCCTGGTGCCCGGCTACGGCCGCTGTCAACCCGTAGAGCGGGTTTGCCTTTCGGCGCCGAGCGGCACAACCGAGCCTGAGAGCACCGAGCCTGAGAGCACCGAGCCTGAGAGCACCGAGCCTGAGAGCACCGAGCCTGAGAGCACCGAGCCTGAGAGCACCGAGTTGAGCCACAGGTGACGCCCGACCTGCTGGCTGGCGCACGGACCCCGATCGGGTGGCACCAGATGATCCTGGCGACCGCCGTAGTGGTGGGAGGTTTCCTGGTCGCCGCCGCCCTCCGGGCGGTGCTGTCCTGGCTCGGCGGCCGGGCCGGGCGGACCCGGGGCAGCGTCGACGACGTGGTCGTCGGCGTCCTGCGCCAGCTGCTGCCTGTCCTGGCCGCAACTGCCGGCGTGTGGCTGGCCCAGTTCCAGTTGCCCCTGCGCCCCCAGGTGCGCAGCGTCGTCGACCACGTGATGGCCGCCACCCTGGTCCTGGCCGTCACCATGGTCGCCGCCCGCCTGGCCGTCCAGGTCACCCGGGCGCTGGCCCTGCGCCGGGCCGGCGTGGCTCCCGCCACCTCCATCTTCGCCAACATCGTGCGGGTGGCCGTGGTGGCGGTGGGCGGGCTGGTGGTCCTCCAGACCCTGGGTGTGTCGATCACCCCCCTGCTCACCGCCCTGGGGGTGGGCGGCCTGGCGGTGGCCCTGGCCCTCCAGGACACCCTGAGCAACCTGTTCGCCGGCATCCACCTCCTCGCTTCCAAGAAGATCGAGCCCGGCGACTACATCAAGATGTCGAGCGGCGAGGAGGGCTTCGTGGTCGACGTCAACTGGCGCAACACCTCGATCCGGGCGCTCCCCGACAACCTGATCCTGGTGCCGAACTCCCGGTTGTCGTCGGAGGTGGTGGTCAACTACCACCGCCCATTCACCCAGATGTCGGTCCTGGTCCAGGTCGGGGTGGCCTACGACAGCGACCTGGACGAGGTGGAGAGGGTCACCGTCGACGTGGCCACCGAGGTCATGACCGGGATAGACGGGGGGATCCCCGACCACCACCCGTTCATCCGCTACCACACCTTCGGCGACTCGAGCATCGACTTCTCGGTGATCCTGAAGGCCCGGGAGTTCACCGACCAGTACCTGCTCACCCATGAGTTCATCAAGCGCCTCCACCGCCGGTACCGGGCCGAGGGGATCGAGATCCCCTTCCCCATGCGGACCGTGGTGGCCCGCTCGCCTCTCGCCATGACCGCGGCCGACTGACAGGTACCACCGGCGGCTCCCCCGCCAGCCGGAGCCGGCCGTTCCCCGCCAGCCGGAGCCGGCGGCTCCCCCGCCAGCCGGAGCCGGCCGTTCCCCGCCAGCCGGAGGCGGCGGCTCCCCCGCCAGGTCGAGCCGGCCGTTCCCCGCCGAGCCTTGACCCCACCTGCACTAGCCTCGAGCCGTCGGCAAGGCTTGGCCACGGGAGGCGAGTTGACCGGGAGGGCGACCTGGCGGGGCCTGCGTATGCTGGTGTCCTGCTCGCCGCTGGGCATGTCCGCCCTGCTGGCGGCCCAGGTCGTCGAGGGGGTGGCCCCGAGCGCGGTGCTGGCCGCCATGGCCACCCTGGTCGACCAGGCTCCCCATTGGTCGCAGTCGGCCAGCGCCCGCAGCGCCACCGAGGCCGCCGTCGCCGTGGTGGGCGCCGCCCTGGTGGCCACCCAGGCGGTGGGATCCTGGGTCTACACGCTGTCGAACCTGATCGGGTACCGCTTCGGGGCGGCGGTGGACGCCCTGCGCCTGGAGGCGATCGCGGCGCTGCCGGGCCTGGCCCACTTCGACACCCCGGCCCTGGCCGACGGCGTCGAGGCCGGCGGGTGGGCGGCGGCGGCGGGCCGCCTGCCCGGGACCCTCTCCTTCATGCTGCGATTTGCCACCCTGGTCGTCTCGGCCGGGGTGGTGGCCTCCCGCCTGGCGTGGTGGGCACCTGTCCTGCTGACCGCGGCGTCGGTACCCGGCACCGTCAACAACTGGCGCCATGCCCGGGCCAGGACCTCGATGCGCAAGGACCGGGTCAGGCCGGGACGCTACGCCGCCTACCACCGCGGCCTGGCCCTCGACCTCCAGCCGGCCCGGGAGCTGCGGCTGTTCGGCCTGGGGACGTGGTTGAGGCAGCGCCAGGCCCAGACCTGGGCGGAGGCGACCCGGCCGATCCTGGTTGATTCGCGCCGCCATTTCGGCCAGAACCTGGTCGCCGCCGTGGCCAAGATGGGCGTGGCCGCCCTGCCCATAGCCTTCTCTTTCACCAGATTGGACAACCACCAATTGAGCGTCGGCGATTTCGCCGCCGGCGTGCTGGCCCTGGTCGCCATGATCCCGGCGCTGTCCCAGCTGGAGAGCTCCCCCGGGGAGGCGCGCGAGCGGGTTAGGTTCCTGCCCGACCTGTTCGACCTGGCCGAGACGGGGCGCCGGGACCCCCGCCTCGACACGTCAGGGACGCTGGCGCCCCCGGCCCGGCCGGCCCGCGGCATCGCCTTCGAGGGGGTCCGCTTCACCTACCCCGGCGCCCCGGCACCCGCGCTCGACGGGGTCGACCTGTGGCTGGCGGCGGGGACGGCACTGGCCCTGGTCGGCGAAAACGGCGCCGGCAAGTCCACCCTGGTCAAGTTGTTGTGCCGGATGTACGACCCCGACGAGGGCAGGATCACCTGCGACGGGGTCGACATCGCCACCTACCACCTCCCGGAGTGGCGCCGTCGGCTTGCCGTGGTCTTCCAGGACTTCACCCGGCTGCCGCTGAGCGCGGCCGAAAACGTGGGGATCGGGGCCGTGGACCACCTCCCCAGCGCCGGAGCTCCGCCGGGGGCGACTCCGGCAGCGACCCTGCCCGGGGGCCTCGGTGACCTGCTGGCCGGAGCCTCGGCCCGCAGCGGGGCGGACAGCGTGGTGGCCAGGCTGCCCGACGGGTGGGGCACGGTCCTGGCCCGCGAGTTCGGGGGGGTGGACCTCTCGGGGGGCGAGTGGCAGCGCATCGCCCTGGCCCGGGCCATGGCCGGCCAGACGAGCCGGGGCGCCTCGGTCCTGGTCCTCGATGAACCGACCGCAGCACTGGACGTGAGGCTCGAGGACGACCTGTACCGGAGGTTCGCGGCCCTGACCAAGGGGCTCACGACGCTGGTCATCTCGCACCGGTTCTCGACGGTGCGCATGGCCGGCCAGGTCGCCGTCCTGGAGCGGGGCCGGGTGGTCGAGGTGGGCAGCCACGACGAGCTGGTGGCCCGCAGCGGGCGCTACGCCGAGCTGTTCGCCCTCCAGGCCGCCCGCTTCGACCGGGGCGCGGCCCAGCAGTGAGAGCCGGGCCACAGGGGTCCCCCCCAGCCGGGCCACAGGGGTCGCCCCCAGCCGGGCCGCCCGAGCCGCCGCCGGCCGTGGTGCAACGGGAGCCCCCAGCCGGGCCGCCGGGGGTCCTGCGAGCCTGGACGATGGCCGCCGCCCTGGCGGTGCGGGCGTGGCCGGCCGGAGCGCTGGGCCGGGTGGCGGTCGCCCTGGCCAGCAACCTGTCCCTGGGCCTCCTGCCCGCCGTGGCCCTCGAACACGTGATCGCCGGCGCCGGCCACGCCCACGGCGCCACCACCGTGGCATGGATGGCCCTGCTCACCGCCAGCGCCGTCGCCCCCGGGTTGGCGCACGAGGCATGGAGCTATTTCCAAAGGGGCCTGTACCTCCGGGTCACGCAGGCGTCGACCCAGGCGGTCATGGGCGCCGCCCTCGGCCCGGGCGGGATCGCCCACCTGGAGAGCCCGCTCTACGCCGACCTGATCGAGACCGTCCGCACCCGCTCGGACGGCATCGCCCTGCTGTTCGACTGGCTGGCGGTGGCCGCCTCGTCGGTATTGAGCCTGGGGGCGGGACTGGTGGTCCTGGCCGGGGCACAACCGATCCTCCTGGCACCGGTTGCCGGCGCCGGCGCCGCCGGGGCCTTCCAGGCCCGGGCCCGACGGCGGTCGCTCGCCTTCGTCGACCAGACCATCCCGGGCCAGCGCCTGGCCGGGCGGATGCTCGCCCTGGCCACCAGCGCCGGGTCGGCCCCCGAGGTGCGCATGCTGGACCTGGGGCCCTGGCTGGGCGGCCGCCACCGGCAGCTGAGCGGCGAGGTGGCGCGGCGCATGGCCCAGGCCGACCGGGGGCCGGTGCTGGCGTCGGCCGCCGGCGGCACTCTGCAGGCCCTGATGCTCGCCCTCGGCGTCGGCCTCCTGGTGGAGCGAACGGCCAGCGGAGCGGCGTCGGCTGGCCGGCTGGCCCTCGGGATCGTCCTCCTGCGGGCCACCCTCGACCACGCCGGCCGCCTGGGCACCCTGGGGGCCGACCTGACCCGGAGCACCTACATCGCCCAGCGCTTCGCCTGGCTGGTCGACCACCGCCCCGACGTCACCGCCCCCGCCGACCCCGTCGCGGTGCCGGGCCGGCTGGTGTCGGGCATCACCCTGGACCGGGTCAGCTTCACCTATCCCGGCACGGCCGCCGCCGTGCTCCACGACGTGTCCCTGCACCTGCCCGCCGGCGCCACCGTCGCCCTGGTGGGCGACAACGGGGCCGGCAAGTCGACCCTGGTCAAGCTCCTGGCCCGCTTTTACGACCCCACCGCCGGCGCCGTCACCGTGGACGGGGTGGACCTGCGCCGCCTCGACCTGGACCGGTGGCGGGCCTGCGCCACCGGAGCGTTCCAGGACTTCCTCCAGCTGCACTTCTCGGCCGGCGAGGCGGTGGGCGCCGGCGACGTGGACCGCCTCGACGACGCCGACGCGGTGGTGGCCGCCGCCACCGCCGGCGGGGCCGCTCCCTTCCTCCGCCTGCTCCCCGCCGGCTACGCCACCCCGCTCGGCCGGGAGCGGGCCGGCGGCTGCGAGCTGTCCCAGGGCCAGTGGCAGAAGGTGGCCCTGTCCCGGGGCCTCATGGCCCCCGCCCCCCTCCTGGTGCTGCTCGACGAGCCCACCGCCGCCCTCGACGCCCGGGCCGAGCACGACCTGTTCGAGGTCTACGCCGCCCTGGCCGGCGAGGCCAGGGAGCGCGGCGCGCTCACCGTGGTCGTCTCGCATCGCTTTTCCACCGTGGCCATGGCCGACCTGATCGTCGTCCTGGACGGGGGCCGGGTGGTCGAGACGGGCACCCACGCCGATCTGATGGCCGCCGGAGGCCACTACGCCGGGCTCTACCGCCTCCAGGCGGCCCGGTACCTCCCCTGAGCGCCCGGCCCCGGCCTCGGCGCGCCTGGGCCCCGGGGCCCACCTCACAGCCGCCCCCGCCCGGCCTCACAGCCGCCCCGACCCCCTCACAGCCGCCCCCGCTCGGCCTCAGCGGCCGCCCCGGCCCCCTCACACCCGCCCCCGCTCGGCCTCAGCGGCCGGCTCGGCCCCCCTCACCTCGGCCTCAGCAGCCGGCTCGGCCACGAAGGAGTAGCCGCGCCGCACCACCGTGTTGACGGCGGCGCCGGCCGGGCCCAGCTTGGCCCGTAGCCGGCCCACCACCGCCTCGAGGGCGTGGGAGTCGGCGCCGCGCTCGCTCCACACCCGCTGCAGCAGGCTGGCCCTGGTCACGACCACCCCGGGGCGGGCGGCGACGGCGCGGAGCACGTCTCGCTCGCGGTTGGTGAGCTCCACCGCGGCCCCGTCGACCAGGGCCACCGAGCCCTGCAGGACCAGCGAGGTCTCGCCCACCCGGTACCGGCTCCGGCGCAGGGCCAGCTGCTCGCCGACCGCCCGCACCAGCGCGCCGAGCCTCCAGTGGGCGGGGACGATCGGGGCGGAGATGCCCTCCTCCACGGCTGCGGCGGCGCACACCGGCCCCATGCAGGCCACCAGGATCCCGGCGTTGAGGGCGTCGCGCAGCGGCCCGGCCCGGCCCGCCCCGGCCAGCTCGAAGAGGTTGCGCACCGCCGGGGCGGCGGTGAAGGTGACGGCGTCGACGGTGCCGGCGCAGCACAGGTCGATCAGGTGGGCGGCCGGGCCGCCCTGGTCAGGCAGGGTCCAGCGGTACACGGGCAGCTCGACCACGTCGGCCCCCGCCGCGGCCAGCCGCTCGGTGAGGGACTGGCGGCGGTCGCCGTGGAGCTGGAAGGCAATGCGCAGGCCCCGGGCGCCCTGGGCTATCAGGTGGTCGGCGACCTCGCCCAGCTGCTCGGAGGGGGCCCTCCACCACACGACCAGGCCGGCGGTGAGGATGGCCCCCGCCGCCTTGGGGCCCCGGCAGGCGATCCGGGACCTGGCCAGGGCGTCGCGCAGGGCGGCGTCGAGGGCCCAGGTCTCGGCCATGGCGAACCAGCCGCGGATGCCGAGACCGGTGTTGGCCACCAGGATGTCGGGGGGCCGGGCGATGACCGCCTCGGTGGCGGCCCGCAGGCCCTCCCCGGCGGCCACCGGCAGGGTCCGCACGGTGGGCCCTTGGACCACCCCGACGCCCAGCCGGCCGAGCAGCAGTGCCTGCTCGTCGCGGCGGCGGTCGGCGGTGACGCCGACGGTGAATCCCCGCAGATCCTCGGTAAATCGGACGGAGGTCACACTCGGTCGAAGGCTACAGAGTATCGGGACCCGGCTCGCCGGCGTCCGGCGGGCCGCAATCACCGTGGCAGGCAGCGAGCACTACTGACCCGACATCCGCTCCCCCCCGGGCCTGACGTACACCGCCCACGCCAGGCCGCCCAGGACGACGTATGCGGACACGAAGATCCACAGCGCCGGCACCGACCACGCCGAGTGGGCAGCGGCGATGGCCACCTTGTCCGCCGGGGTCCTGGCCGCCTTTTCCAGGGCGGAGATGCCGAGGCTGGCCTGGCGCAGGACCACCTGGACCAGCACCCCCCCGAAGGCGCCGAAGGCGCCGGCGATGCCGATGACCGCCGCCGCCCGCCGCTTGAACTCGACGGCCGAAGCCTTGGCCCCGGCGCTGCCCGCCACCAACCCGCGCCCGGCGGCCACGGAGCGGCCGATGGTGGCGAAGATGGACGGGATCATCTTGTACACCGAGCCGTTGCCCATGCCGGTGAGGACGAACACCACGATGTAGGAGCCGAGGAACAGGGCGAAGCTGCGGTGGTCGACGGCGACGATGGCGACCATTGTGAAGGCCCCCATGCCGGCGAAGACGGCCACGGTGACCCGGGCACCGCCGACCCGGTCGGCCAGCCATCCCCCGACGGGCCTGGACAGGGACCCGGTGAGGGCGCCGAGGAAGCCGAGGCCAGCCAGGTAGGTGGCGATGAATGGGTGGCCGGCGAGGAACTCGGGGAACGTGTTCTTGATCACCAGGGGCAGGGCAAAGGACATGCCGATGAACGACCCGAAAGTCCCTATGTACAGCAGCGAGATGATCCAGGTGTGGCGGTAGCGCAGCGCCTCCAGGTAGGAGGTGGCCTCACCCCGGGAGTGGCCGATGCTGTCCATCCACAGCCACGCGGCGGCGCCGCCCGCCACCAGGAGGGGGACCCAAATCCACCCGGCGTAGGCCAGGTGGACCGGGTGGGCGGTCAGCTTGACCAGGGCTGACGGGACCCCGACTATCAGCACCAGGGGCACCAGCAGCTGGGCGGTGGCGACACCCAGGTTGCCGCCGGCGGCGTTGAGCCCGAGGGCCCAGCCCTTCTCCTTCTCGGGGTAGAAGAACGAGATGTTGGTCATGGACGACGCGAAGTTGCCCCCGCCCACCCCGGCTGTCGCCGCGCAGGCCAGCAGCACCCAGAACTGGGTGCCGTGGGCCTGGTGGGCCAGCCAGGCGCTCGGGACCACGAGGGCCAGCAGCAGGGCGGGCACGGCCAGCAGCGACGCGCTGATCACCGTCCACGCCCGGCCCCCGAGGCGCAGCACGGCCAGGGTGTAGGGGATGCGCAGCACCGAGCCGATGAGGTTGGGGACCAGGGTCAGCTCGAACAGCTCGGAGACCGACATCTTGATGCCGGCGTGGACCAGGTTGAGCACGACGATGGTCCACACCACCCAGACGCCGAAGGCGATGTGCTCGCTGAACATTGACAGGCTGAGGTTTTTCTTGGCGATGCGGCGCCCCGTTGTCTCCCAGAAGACCTCGTCGTCGGGGTCCCATTGCTCGATCCAGGGGTCCCTCGGGCCCCGGCGCCCGGGCCGGGGGATCCTCGGGCCGGGGTCCAGGTCGGCGGCCGTGGCGGTGGCGGTGTCGCCGGCGGCACCCACCAGGCCGCTCACCTGCGGTACCGATGGGCCAGGCCCCAATCACAGGAAATAGTCATGGCCACATGATTGACATGGTATTGTTTCGGGCGTATTTCCCCCTTGCTAATCCTTGATTCGGCAGATCACCCGAAGCGTCCACGCTTCCTGTGCGTCCGTTTTAATGCTCAGTTAATGGCCCGGCGCGCCGCTCGAAACATCCGGGCGCCAGGGTGCGGGCCATGGACCAAGCATTGGCATTTGCTCCTGGCGCGCCTGGCGCCAGGTCCCGGCCCCGCATAGTCGTGCTCGGCCACGGCATGGTGGGCCACAAGGTGGTCGAGTCCCTGGCCCGTCGCCGGGCGACGCGGATCTGGGACATCACCGTGGTCGGCGAGGAGTCCCACGCCGCCTACGACCGGGTCCACCTCTCGGCCCTCTTCGACGGGTCGAGCGCCGCCGACCTCGCTCTCGGCGACCCCGGCGCGGCGCCCGACCCGGCCATCACCGTGCTCAGCGGGGAGCGCGCCGTCAGCCTCGATCGCGCCACCCGCACCGTGGTCACGGACTCGGGCCGCAGGCTCGGCTACGACCTGGTCGTGCTGGCCACCGGCTCGGTCCCCTTCGTCCCGCCGGTGCCGGGCCGGGAGCTGCCCGGGTGCTTCGTGTACCGCACCATCGACGACGTGGAGGCCATCCGGTCCTGGGCCGCCGGCCGCCACCACGGCGTGGTGGTCGGGGGTGGCCTGCTGGGGCTCGAGGCGGCCAACGCCCTGCGCTCGTGCGGCCTCGCCACCGAGGTGGTCGAGTTCGCCCCCCGGCTCATGCCTGCCCAGGTCGACGAGACGGGGGGCGACGTCCTGCGGCGGCGGATCGAGGCGGTCGGGCTGGTGGTCCACACCGCCACCACGGTCACCGCGGTCGCCGCCGGCCCCGATGGTGCGGTCGAGTCGGTGACCCTGGCCCCCAGCCAGGAGCCTGCGGCGACGGCCCGCCTGGCCACCGACATGGTGGTCTTCGCCGCCGGGATACGGCCCCGCGACGACCTGGCCCGTGGCGCCGGCCTGGAATTTGGTGAAAGGGGGGGCATCGCCGTAGACGACCGCTGCCGGACCAGCGACCCGTCGATATTCGCCGTCGGGGAGTGCGCGCTGGTCGAGGGGAGGATCTACGGACTCGTCTCCCCCGGGTACCAGATGGCCCGGGTGGTGGCCGAGTCCATCTGCGGGGGCGACGCCCGCTTTGCCGGGGGCGAGACACCCACCAAGCTCAAGCTGCTCGGGGTGGACGTGGCCAGCTTCGGCGACGCCCACGCCCGGGCCCCCGGCGCTGCCACCATCGGCTTTACCGACAACGTGGCCCTGGTCCACAAGCGCCTGGTCGTCGACGCGGAGGGCCGGGTGACCGGGGGCGTCCTGGTCGGCGACGCCACCGGTTTCGACGCCATGGCCGCCATGGCCGCGGGTGACGCGCCCACACCGGCCGCCCCCGCCGGCCTGATCACCGCGGCGGGCGCACTGGCGCCCGAGGCGCTGGCCGCCGGCGGCGCCGCGTCCCTCGCCGCCTCGGCCACCATCTGCTCGTGCGAAAATGTGGCCAAGGGCGCCATCTGCGACGCCATCGCCGCCCAGCTGGACGCCTCGGGAGGCGCGGATGTGGCCGGGGTAAAGGCCGTCACCGCCGCGGGCACCGGCTGCGGGGGCTGCCTGCCGCAGCTGGCGGAGCTGCTCAAGGCCCAGCTGGCCGAACGGGGTGTCGCCGCGCCCAACCGCCTGTGCGAGCACTTCGCCTACTCCCGCCAGCAGCTCTTCGACCTGGTCGTGATGGGCGGGATCGGCTCCTTCGCCGAGCTGCTCGGCCGCCACGGCGAGGGGCGGGGCTGCGAGGTGTGCAAGCCGGCGGTGGCCTCCATACTGGCGTCGCGCCAGGCCAGGCACATCCTCGACGGGGAGGGCGCCACCCTCCAGGACACCAACGACCACTTCCTGGCCAACATGCAGCGCGACGGGACCTACTCGGTTGTGCCCAGGGTGCCTGGCGGCGAGATCACCCCGGCCAAGCTCATGGTCCTCGGCGAGGTGGCCCGGGACTTCGGGCTCTACGTCAAGATCACCGGCGCCCAGCGCATCGACCTGCTCGGCGCCCGGGTCGAGGCCCTGCCCGCCATCTGGGCCCGGCTGGTCGACGCCGGCTTCGAGTCCGGGCACGCCTACGGCAAGGCGCTACGCACGGTGAAGTCCTGCGTGGGCACCAACTGGTGCCGGTTCGGCGTGCAGGACTCGACGGCCATGGCCATCGGGCTGGAGCTGCGCTACCGGGGCCTGCGCTCGCCCCACAAGATAAAGATGGCCGTGTCGGGCTGCGTCCGGGAGTGCGCCGAGGCTCAGGGCAAGGACGTCGGGGTCATCGCCACCCAGCGGGGCTGGAACCTCTGGGTCGGTGGCAACGGGGGGGCCCGGCCCCGCCACGCCGACCTCCTGGCCGAGGACCTCGACAGCGCCGGCGTGATGCGGGCCGTCGACCGGTTCTTGATGTTCTACATCCGCACCGCCGACCGCCTCCAGCGCACGGCCACCTGGCTAGAGAGCCTGGAGGGAGGGGTGGACCACCTGCGCTCGGTGATCTTCGACGACTCGCTCGGACTGGCAGGCGAGCTCGACGCCGACATGGCCCGCCACGTGCAGACCTACCGGTGCGAGTGGGCCGAGACCCTGGAGGACCCGGCCCGGCTACGCCGGTTCCGGACCTTCGTCAACTCCGACGAGGCCGACCCCGACATCGTCGTGGTCGAGGAGCGCTCCCAGCCCCGCCCGGCCTTCGCCTGGGAGCGCGTCGAGCTGGCCGCGACCCGACCGTGAAGGGCCGGCGGCCGGCGGTCCCGAGGTGACGGCTCGGCGGTGGGTGCGGGTCTGCTCGCTCGGCGAGCTCGAGCCTGGCCGGGGGGTCGCCGCCCTGGTGGGCGACGCCCAGGTGGCGGTGTTCCTCCTGGACCCGGCCGGCGAGGACCAGCCCGCCCGGTTGCGGGCCATCGACAACCGGGACCCGGCGTCGGGGGCCAACGTGCTGTCCCGGGGCATCCTCGGCTCGGCCGGTGACGTCGACTACGTGGCGTCGCCCATGCACAAGCAGCGCTTCGACCTGGTCAGCGGGCGCTGCCTGGACGGCACCTCGCGCCGGGTGAGGGTGTGGCCGGTGCGGACGTGGGGCTCGACCGTGGAGGTCCTCGCCGTCACCGAGGCGCCCGAGGCCATGTCCGGCCGGACCACGGCCACCCACTGCCCCTTTTGCGCCCTGCAGTGCGCCATGGCCCTGCACGCCGTGCCGGGGTCAGGCCTGCCCCTGGCCCCGGGCGAGCCGGCGTTGGCGCCGGCCGAGGTGGTGGCCGAGCCCACCTTCCCGGTCAACCAGGGCCGGATGTGCGTCAAGGGCTGGGCCTCGGTCGAGCTGCTGGCCCACCCTGACCGCCTGCTCCACCCCCAGGTGCGCGACGAGCGCGGCCGGCTGTGCCGGGCCAGCTGGGAGGCCGCCCTCGACGAGCTGGCCGGCCGGCTGGCCTCCGTCCGCCACTCGGTCGGGCCCGACAGCGTGGGCGTGTTCGGCAGCGGTGCCCTAACCAACGAAAAGGCCTACCTGCTCGGCAAGTTCGCCCGGGTTGCGCTTGGCACGGCCATGATCGACTACAACGGCCGCTACTGCATGTCGTCGGCCGCCGCCGCGCAGAACCGGGCCTTCGGCATCGACCGGGGCCTGCCCTTCCCCGTCTCCGACATCGCCGAGGCCGACGTGGTGGTCCTGTGGGGGTCCAACTGCGCCGACACCATGCCTCCCATCGTGCAGTGGCTCGAACGCCAGCGGGCCCGGGGAGGCCAGCTCGTCGTGGTCGACCCGAGGCGGACGGCCACCGCCGCCCTGGCCGACCTGCACGTCCAGCCCGTCCCCGGCACCGACCTGGCGGTGGCCGTCGGCCTGCTACACCTGGCCGTTTCCGAAGGTCTGGTCGACAGGGCCTACATCGAGGACCGCACCGAGGGATGGGCCGAGGTCCGCCACTCGGTCGCGGGTTGGCGCCCGGCGCGCGTCGAGGCGGTCAGCGGCGTCGGGGAGGCGACGCTGCGCCAGGTGGCCAGGGCCCTAGCCGGGGCGCCGGCGGCCATGCTGCTCAGCGGGCGCGGGCCCGAACAGCAGGTCAAGGGGACCGACACGGTCCTCGCCCTGACCAACCTCATGCTGGCGCTCGGCAAGGTGGGCCGGCCGGCCAGCGGCTACGGCTGCCTGACCGGACAGGGCAACGGCCAGGGGGGCCGGGAGCACGGCCAGAAGGCCGACCAGCTCCCCGGCTACCGTTCCATCGCCGACCCCGCCGCCCGGGGCGCGGTCGCCGCCGTTTGGGGTATGGGCCCGGCCGAGCTGCCCGGGCCGGGCACCAGCGCCGTCGAGATGCTCGAGAGCATCGGCTCCCCCGGAGGCCTGCAGGCCCTGGTCGTCGCCGGGTCGGACGTGGCCGCCTCCTCGCCCGACTCGACCCGGATGGCCCAGCAGCTGTCCAAGCTCGACTGCCTGGCCGTCCTCGACGCCTTCCCCAACGACACGACGGCCATGGCCCACTTCGTCCTGCCCGTCACCGAGTGGGCCGAGGAGGACGGCACCATGACCAACCTGGAGGGCCGGGTCATCCGCCGGCGACGTGCCGTCGAGGCCCCGCCCGAGGTCCGGACCGACATAGAGGTCATCTGCGCCCTGGCCGCCCGACTGGGCCAGGGCGATCGCTTTGCCTTCACCAGCGCCGAGGACGTCTTCGACGAGCTTCGCCGGGCCACCGCCGGCAGCCGGGCCGACTACTCGGGCATCACCTACGCCCGCCTGGACAGCTCGCACGGGATCTTCTGGCCCTGTCCCGAGACCGATCACCCGGGGACCCCCAGGCTCTTCGCCGACCGCTTCTCCCACCCCGACGGCCGTGCCCGCCTGGTGCCGGTCGGCTACCGGCCCCCGGCCGAGACCCCCGACGACGACTACCCGCTCTACTTCACCACCGGGCGCTACCGCGAGCACTACAACTCCGGCACCCAGACCCGCCGGTCCCGCCGGCTGCTCGACGCCCGGCCCGTGCCGCGCCTCCAGATCCACCCCGAGGTGGCGCGGCGCCACGGGCTGGCCGGCGACGAGACGGTCGTGGTGGAGAGCCGCCGGGGCTCGGTGCCCTTCAGCATCGACATCGACGCGACGACCCGGCCCGACACTATCTTTGCCCCCTTTCACTGGGGGGGCCGGCAAGCGGCCAACGTGCTCACCGTGGCCGCCCTGGACCCCACCAGCCGGATGCCCGAGTTCAAGGTGTGCGCGGTCAGGCTCAGGCATCCCCGGGCCGGCGAGGTGCTCGGCTGAGGCCGGCGACGTGCTCGGCGGGGGAGATGTTAACTCGCGGTTTTCGGGGCGGTGACCGGCTTGTGCATCCCTTCACGTACCCTTGGGACATGACCAACGCTCCGGCGTGCTCTCCCGAGCTCGACCTCGGCAACCCTTTCGAAGCACGGCGCGCCCGCGTCGCCCTGGTGGCCCACGACCACAAGAAGGACGACCTGCTGGCCTGGGCCCGGTTCAACCGCCTCACCCTGGGCGGCCACGACCTGATCGCCACCGGTACCACCGGCGCCCTCCTGGAGTCCGAGCTGGGCCTGCCCGTCGAGCGGGTCCACTCCGGGCCCCTGGGAGGCGACCTCCAGATCGGCGCCCGCATCGCCGAGGGCGACGTCGACCTGCTCCTGTTCTTCTGGGACCCCCTCGAGCCCCAGCCCCACGATCCCGACGTCCGGGCTCTGCTGCGCATAGCCGTGGTGTGGAACATCCCCGTGGCCTGCAACCGGGCCACCGCCGACTTCCTCATCTCCTCCCCCCTGCTGGCGTCGCCCTACGACCGCGACATCCCCGACTACCCCGCCTCTCGGGAGCTCGTGGCCGCCCAGGGCCAAAGCCGGGGGCGCTGACCCACCCGGCGCCGGCCGGCGTCAGCCGTCGAGGGTGCCGGGGCTGGCCGGGATGTCCACGGCATGCTGCTGCAGGGCGGCGAGGGGGACGACCTCGAGCGCCCGCTCGTGCGTCGACGCCAGCACCACGTAGGCGGCGGCCCCGTCGAGGTGGGCCCGCAGCCAGTTGGCGGCGGTGACGCACCACCGGTCCCCCGGCACCAGGCCGGGAAAGTGGTAGTGGGCTACCGGGGTGCTCAGGTCGTTGCCGATCCGGCGCTGGTGCTCCAGGAACTCGGCGGTCACCACCGCGCAGATGGTGTGGCTGCCCAGGTCCTCGGGAGAGGTACGGCAGCACCCGTCGCGGAAGAACCCCGTCACCGGGTCGGCGCCGCAGGGCTCCAGGTCGCCGCCCAGCACGTTGCGATCAGACATGGCGCAAGTATCGCGTCAATCGGGCGTCGCCTGCCCCCCGGCGCCGGCTCCATCGCCTCAAGGGCCACGCGCCGGCGGGCGGCCGCCGCCCGGGCGTCATCGGGGGGCGCCGGCTCTGGGTGCGCCGGCGGGAAGCGCCCCCGGCGTCATCGGGGGGCGCCGGCTCTGGGTGCGCCGGCGGGAAGCGCCGCCCGGTCACCGGGAC